>NZ_JBFUKN010000045.1:0-45507 GCF_056400845.1 Mycobacterium sp. P4_H6
TTCCAGTTCCAGATATTGGTCGGCGCCCTCGGACCGCAGTCGTTTGGCCCGTTCGGCGGCGTACTTCTCCCGGATTGCCGGGATGTCGATATCGGTCGGGGTGTCGGTGGGCCCGCAGGTCTGTTGGGTGGTCATACGGTGGCGTTCTCCGGCAGAGCAGCGGGATGCAGTGGGGCGGCGAGTTCGTGCACGGCCGGCAGCACCTCCTTGGCGAACAGCTTGGTGCTCTCGAAGGCGTCCTCGTAGGGCATGGTGCCGAACTGCGGGACGATGGTCACCTCGGAGAACGAGCACGCCTCCTGGGCGGCCTTGAGCTTCTCGAAGACCACCTCGGGTGTGCCGATGAGCAGGTTGGAGGCGTGGTATCCGGGCGGGCCGCCCTTCTTCTGGTCGCCGGTGACCGATGAGGCGAGGACCGCGGTGGCGGTCGCCTCGCGGGCTGCGTAGGCCTCATAGCCGCTGACGCCCTTGAAGTTCGACGAGTCGGCGAAGCCGTAATGGACGTTGACGTCGCGGTTGGCGGTCCAGATCCACTGCTCGGTCAGCGCCGCGAGCTTGTCGTCCTCCTTTTCGGTGACGTACATGAACATCACGTTCTTCGGCTGACAGGGCTCGAAGCCCTCCTCGGCACGGAAGGTGTTGACCTTGCGGACTTCCTCGCCGGCATCCCAGATGGGCTTGTTGCCGACGAACAACGGCACCATCCCGCGCCGAGAGAGGATCTCCAGCGATTCGGCCGTCGAGGAGGAGCTGAAGATGCGGGAGAACAGGTCCTTGCTGAGCGGCTCGGGGCGCAGCGACATCTCCGGGAAGCTGAAGATCTCTCCGTCGTAGGAGAACCGCTCACCGGAAAAGGCGAGTTCGAGGATGTCGAGGGTCTCGTTGAAGCGCTGACGGCTCTGCTCGCGGGGCACACCGACGGCGTCGAACTCGGTCTTGGACACCCCGCGGCCGATGCCGATGGTGTTGTAACGGCCGTTGGAGACGATGTCCAGATAGGCAATCTGATGGGCCAGCCGCACCGGATTCCACCACGGCGCGACGGCGACGAAGGTGCCCAGGCTGACCCGCTCGGTGCGGGCCGCGAAGTAGGTGAGCGCCTGAATCGGGTTGGGCGTCATCCCGTACGGAGTGCCCTGGTGCTCGGGGAACCAGATGCCGTCGTAGCCGAGCGGTTCGGCCAGATCACCCAATGCCAGCGCGGCCTGCACGCACTTGTAGTCCGGCGTCGCCGGCGGGCTGCTGAAATCGCCCGCCATGACGCGTTCCCAGTCGTGCGAATTCTGCGCACCGGTACCGAGGTTGACCTTCATATCGTCTCCTTGCTGAGGTGATTTCGGCGTGATTCGCTGCGCTCAGCGCACCCGATCACGCCGAAATCGCTAAATATCTTGAGGTTTTCCGGCGTCCATGTATTTGGAGAGCTGGTGGTGCAGGTTCACGGTGCTGCGCTCGCGGTACGGGTTGGGCAATGTACCGGGAAATCCGGCCGACTTCATACCCTGTTGCACCGCAGCCATATTGGAGAAGTCCTGCGGCAGCACCGACAGCCAGTTCGGTGAATCCTTGGGGGTGTAGGCCCATTCCGTCTCCGGCTCTTCACCCTTGGGGTACAGCTCGTAGACCGCGACCTCGAAGATGCACTTGTTCGGGTCGTAGCTCGGGTCGGGGCGCGCGGCGTAGCACAGCGCACTGGTCAGGCCCTGGCCCACTTGGAAGTTCGGGAAGATCTGCCACGCCGTTCCGCTCTGGCCGAGGATGTCGGGCGGGATGGTCGGCCAGACCACACCCCTGGCCTCGTCATCGCGGCGCGCCGAGGCCAGCCAGTGCTGCAGCACCTGATCGGCCGGGGTGCCCTCGGGCAGCTCGTCGACCAGACGCTTGGCCGCATTCACCAGGGTCTTCGTCGTGGTCGCGTTGGTTTCTTCCATGGTGTAGACCTGCATCTCGGCGGTGGAGATGCGGGGGTCCCCGGTGCCGAGGCGGATCTTGGACTTGGTCTCGTCCATACCCTTCGGCGCGTCGTAACCGATATTGCTGTGCTTACCCTGCGCCTTGGCCCAGCCCTTGAACTCACCGAACTTGTTGAATTCCGGGTGGGTGGTGAACACGTGGTAGGTCTCGTTGAAGGCCTCCATCGCGACTTTCCAGTTGCAGTCGAAATACAGCCACTTGCGCCACTTGTAGCGCATGTTCTCCAGGCCGAACGGATCGAGGATCTTGGCGGCCGGATACAGATAATCGACCAACGCCTCGCAGTGCGGATCCATGTTGATGAAAAGCCATCCGCCCCAGGTGTCCACCTGCACCGGAGCCAGGTGGGTATTGCCCGGAGTGAGCTTGCCCTGCCAGTCGTCCTGCTCGCGGATGTGGGTGCAGGTGCCGTCGAGACCGTAGGTCCAGCCGTGGAACCCGCAGACGAAGGACTTGCGCGCCCGCCCGGTCGCGTTCTTGGCGCCTTCGGGGTTGTCGATCAGCTTGCGTCCGCGGTGCATGCAGACGTTGTGGTGGGCCGCGAAGTCCGAAGGGCCCGGCCCGGTCCGGACCACGATGATGGAGTCGTCGAGAATGTCGTAGGTCAGGTAGCTGCCGACCTCGGGGATCTCCTCGACCCGGCCGACCTGCTGCCAGACCTTGCGCCACAATCTGTCTCGCTCGTTGCGTGCATACTCCGGGGAGATGTAGGCGTCGACCGGGATGGTCATCGCCGTCGACAGGTCCTCGGCGATCTCGCCCGTCGAATCGTCGGGGTCCGCCTCGATCTCGATCGCGGCGTCGAGATCGGATTCGGTGTGGGTCATGGCTTGTCTTTCCTTCAGATCCGACTGATCGCTTCGCGGAAGTTGTCATCTTTGAGGAACAACGACGTGTTGTCCGCTCCCAGGTGCGTCCACCGCAGATTGAGACCGCCGTCGACCAGCAGCGTCTGCCCGGTGACATAGCCCGCAAGGTCCGACAGCAGGAACAGGATCGCGCCGGCCTGCTCCTCGGGCGTCCCACGGCGTCCCATCGCGATGGCCCGCTGATCGCGGGCCGGGTCGGCATCGACATAGGTGGCCGATGCCGCGGTCTCGGTCACTCCGGGTGCCACCGCATTGACGCGGATGTCGTGATCCGCCAGCTCGACGGCAAGCGTGCGGGTCGCGGCCACGATCGCGGCCTTCGCGGTGCCGTACGCGATGTGGAACGGCGCAGTGTTCATCCCGCTGATCGAGGACACCGACACGATCGAACCGGGGCCACCGGCGGCCCGGATCTCGGCGGCCACCGCCTGGCTCATGAAGAACATCGTTTCCAGGTTCGCGGTGAACAACTCGCGCCAATCCGAACGGGAGACGCGGGTGGCCGGCATCCAGGTCGCCGGCGCGGCACCACCCGCGATGTTCACCAGCCCGTAGAGCGTGCCCTCGGCGATGCGTGCCGCTTCCAGCACGGTCTCGATGCCCTCGTCGGTCGACGCGTCGGCGGCCACCGGAATCACCGACAGCCCGCGATCGGCCAGCGGCGCGACGTGGGTGTGCAGATTGTCCTTGGAGCGGCTCACCGCGATCACCGTCGCTCCGGCCTCGGCCGCCAGCCGGGTCACCGTGGTTCCGATTCCGCCACCACCGGCGCCGGAAACCACCACAATGCGGCCATCGAGGCTCAGGAGATCAGTCATGACTCGCTTCCGTGGATCCGCGCCGGAATCCATCATTTGTCCGTACAACATATGTGACTCTACTCAACGGAGAACACTATTCCGCAGCAGTTATCTCCTCGTCAAGGGTGAGCCGCGGACCTTGACGGACTATTGTCTGGACTAGCAGTGGCTTGATAGCGTCCAGCACATGAGCACCCTGCAGGCCGGTCGGTACCCGGTCGCGTCGTCACCGGAAGCCGCCACCGGCTGGATCCTCACCCGCCTCACAGCACTCAGTCGGCTGTTCGGCGCGAACGGCCTACGCACCGGACCCGACGGCCGGCTCTACATCGCACAGGTGACCGGCAGCCAGATCAGCGCGCTGAATGTGAACACCGGCGAGATCGAGACGATCAGCGCCAAGGGCGGCGACATCGTCGCCCCCGACGATCTCGCCTTCGGCGCTGACGGCAGCCTCTTCGCCACCGAGGTGATGGACGGCCGGGTCAGCGCGCGCGACGCGTCCGGCACCACCCGCGTGCTGCGCGACGACCTGCCCTCGGCCAACGGCATCACCGTCCATCAGGGCCGGCTGTTCGTCAACGAATGCCGAGAAGGTGGGCGCCTGTTCGAGATGGACCTCACCGGTGGCGAGCCACGGCTGATCCTGGCCGACCTGCCCTCCCCCAATGCCATGGAGGTCGGGCCGGACGGGCTGCTGTACTTCCCGGTGATGAACGCCAATCAGATCTGGCGGGTGAACCCGGACGGCGGTGAACCCGACGTGGTCGCCGGCGATCTCGGCGTACCGGATTCGGTCAAGTTCGACACCGACGGCACCATCGTCTCCACCCAGGTCGCCAGCGGACAGGTGCTGCGCATCGACCCGCGCACCGGCACCCAGACCGTGCTGGCCACCCTGACACCGGGACTGGACAACTGCGCGTTCGTCGACGGCCGGCTGTTCGTCTCCAACTTCACCGGCGCCATCACCGAGATCCTCGGTGGCGGGGACACCCGCGCGCTGCTGCCCGGCGGGCTCAACTGGCCGCTGGACATCACCGTCGGGGCCGACGGTCTGCTCTACATCGCCGACGGCACCTACCTCTACACCGTGGGTTCCGACGGGGGGCTGCAGACCGTGGGCATGTTGTTCAGCCCCGGCTATCCGGGCTTCGTGCGCGGGCTCACCCCGGGTGCGACCGGCGAGTTCGTCGTCACCACGTCCGGCGGACAGGTTGCCCGCTACCGCCCCGCCGACAATGAAACCGACTATCTGACAGACGGTCTGGACCAGCTCTACGGTGTCACCCTGCTGCCCGACGGCACCCCGGTCGTCGTGGAGCAGGGCACCGGACGGGTGCTGGCCGTCACCGGCAACGGCACCCAGGTGCTGGCCGCCGACCTGGACACCCCCGTCGGGGTCACCACCGACGCCGACGGCAACGTGCTGGTCTCGGTGAACTCCGCGGTGCTGCGGGTGACGTCGGCGGGCACCGACACCGTGGCCGACGGGCTGATCACCCCGCAGGGCATCCTGGTGCGCGACGGCCTGCTCTACATCGTGGACTCCGGCAGCAAGGCCGTCATCACGGTCGACCTGACCACCGGAGCCCGCCACACCATCGCCGCCGGACTCCCCATCGGGGCGCCGCCCGGCATCACGCCCAAGCCACTGCGCGGCATGCCGCCGTTCTCCGGTCCGCAGGGTCCGTTCGCCGGCATCGCCGCGGGACCCGATGGCACGCTGTACATTTCGGCCGACGGCGAGGGCAGCGTGTACGCGCTGCGAAAGTTGTGATGGCGCGCCATGACCACTGAAACCACGGAGCACCGCTACCTGCAGGTGGCCCGCACGCTGCGCAAGGAGATCGTCGACGGGATCTACCCCGTCGGCTCACAGCTGCCCACCGAGCACGAACTGTGCGATCGCTTCGCGGTCAGCCGCTACACCGTGCGTGAGGCGCTGCGCCGGCTGCGTGACGACAACCTGGTGTCGTCGCGGCCGCGGACCGGCACCCTGGTCGTCCCGCGTCCGTCGTCGAGTTCCTATGCCCAGGACGTGATGTCGATCAACGACCTGCTGGCGTTCGCGGCGGGGGCGCAGTTCGAGATCGACTCCAATGCGATGGTCACCATCGACGCCGAACTGGCCGGGCGCACCGGTCTGGCGCTCGGCGAGCAATGGCTGGCCGTGCGCGGCTACCGTCGGGACGCCGCGACCAACACCCCGATCTGCCGCACCGAGTACTACATCAACCGGGCCTTCGCCGCGGTGGGCCGGATGCTGCAACGCCACTCCGGACCGATCTTCCCGCTGATCGAAGATCTCTACGGTGTCAGCATCACCGAGGTGCATCAGGAGATCACCGCGATCGCGCTCTCGGCCGATCTCGCCGAGCTGCTCCAGATCGATGCGGGCGCACCCGCGCTGCAGATGCAGCGCAGCTACCGGACCTCCGACGGCGAGATCGCGCAGGTCACCGTGAACACCCACCCGGCAGCCCGCTACCGCCACTCGATGACCATGCGCCGCGTCAAGGGCCAGCCGTGACCACACTCGCCGACGCACTTCGCGTTGCGGCGCAGGACACTCCGGACCGGGTCCTCATCGTCGACGGAGACGACGACCTGACCACCGCCGCGTTGTACCGGCAGGCCGGGTCCCTTGCCACGTCGATGTCGCAGCGGATGCCCACCGGTAGCGTGGTCTCCTTCATGCTGCCCAACTGGCACGAGGCCGCGATCGTCTACCTGGCCGCAACCATGTCCGGCATGGTGATCAACCCGATCCTGCCGTCGCTGCGCGACAGTGAACTGCAGTTCATCCTCGCCGACGCCGATGTCCGGATGATCGTCATCCCGGCGCGGTTCCGCGGATTCGACTACGGCGCAATGTTGTCGCGGGTGACCGCCACCATGTCCTCGCCTCCGGAGGTCGTCGTGGTCCGCGGGGTCCATCCGGGGCAGACACCGCTGTCCGAAATTCTCGAAGCGCCGGCCGCCGACCCGCTGGACGTGGACTCCGGCGCGGTACGGATGATCATGTACACCTCGGGCACCACCGGGCGGCCCAAAGGTGTGCTGCACAGCCATGACTCGATCCACGCGCTGATCCGCCAGCTCGGCGAGCACTGGCGCATCGATGCGGGTGACACCTTCCTGGTGCCCTCACCCATCGCTCATATCGGTGGCTCCATCTACGCGTTCGAATGTCCGCTGCTGCTCGGCTCGGTGGCCGTGCTGATGGAGCAGTGGGACCCCGACGAGGCCGTCGCGCTGATGCAGGCACGCCGCTGCACCCACATGGCCGGCGCCACACCGTTTCTGGACGGACTACTCGGCGCCGCCGAACGCGCCGGCAGCCGGCTCCCCGACCTCAAGGTGTTCATCTGCGGTGGCGCCTCGGTGCCGCCCTCGCTGATCCGCCGGGCGACCGGCTATTTCGACAAGGCCATCGTCACCCGCGTGTACGGGTCCACCGAGGTCCCGGTGTCCACCGTCGGCTCCCCGGAGGACGCCGAGCGCGCGGCGGACACCGACGGCCATGCCGGCATCGCCGACATCACGATCGTGGACGGCGAGATCAGGGTCCGGGGTCCACAGATGCTCACCGGCTACCTGCACGACGAGGATGCCGCGGAAGCCTTCGACGGCAACGGGTATTTTCGCACCGGTGATCTCGGCCGCCTCACCGAGGACGGCCACCTGGTGGTGACCGGGCGCGCCAAGGACATCATCATCCGCAACGGCGAGAACATCTCCCCGAAGGAAGTCGAGGACGTCCTGATCGGCCATCCCGGTATCGCCGAGGTCGCCGTCGTCGGGATCCCCGACGCCCGTACCGGTGAGCGGGCCTGCGCGGTCATCGTTCCCCGCGGCACGGACACACCCGATGTGGACGATCTGCGGGAACTTCTGAATGCGCACGGCCTGGCCAGGTTCAAGACCCCCGAGCAGGTGGTCATCTGGGATGCACTGCCCAAGAACGATGCCGGGAAAGTCCTCAAACACCAGATCCGAGCGACGCTGACGAAGGGGCTCAACTGACATGCAGGTTGCGATCGTGACGGGCGCCAGCAGCGGGATCGGTTTCGGTTGCGCCGTCAAACTCGCCGAGGCCGGGATGGCGGTGCTCGGCGCCGGGCGTGACCGGGATCGGTTGGCCGAACTGGAAACTGCGGTCGGCGATCCCGACCGGATCGCGACGCTGGCCGTGGACCTGACCGCCGACGAGGCGCCGGCGCAGATCGTCGAGGCCGCGGTGTCCCGTTGGGGCCACATCGATTTCCTGGTCAACAACGCCGGTGTCGGCAGTCCCAAACCGCTGCACGAAACCGACGACGACTCGCTGGACTACTTTCTGGGCCTGATGCTGCGTGCACCGTTCCGGCTGGCCCGCGACGTGCTGCCACATATGGGGCCCGGCTCGGCAATCATCAACGTGACCTCGACCTTCGCCGTCGTCGGCGGGATGCGCGGCGGGGCTTATTCCGCGGCCAAGGGAGGTCTCACCGCACTGACCGGTCACATCGCCTGCCAGTACGGTGCTGAGGGCATCCGCTGCAACGCGGTGGCGCCAGGTGTCACGCTGACGCCGATGGTCGCGACCCGCCTGGAGGATGAGCGCTTCCGCAAGATCAACACCGAGATGACACCACACACCCGCCTCGGCACGGTCGACGATATCGCCAGCACCGTGGCGTTCCTGTGTTCTCCCGGCGGCGCTTTCATCAACGGACAGACCATCGTGGTCGACGGTGGCTGGAGCTCGACCAAGTATCTGTCGGACTTCGCGCTGACCTCGGAGTGGGTCGCCAGGTGAATCTGTTCTCGGTACTCGACCAGGCCGCAACGCGTTTCGGGGAGCGTGGCGCGGTATACCGCGGCACCGAGCAGTTGCACACCTTCGCCGAGCTCCGGGACCGCGCACTGCGGCTGGCCACCTCGGTGACCGCTGATCGCGACACCGGGGCCAGGATCGCGATCGCCAGCGAGAACCGGCCCGAGATCATCGAGTTGATGTTCGCCGTGTGGGCCGCCGGGTGTGCCGTCGTTCCGATCAATTTCAAACTGCACCCGCTCGAGATGGCGCAGATCCTCGATGACTCCGGCGCCGCAGTGGTGTTCGCGTCACCGAAGATCGCCGCCGGTCTCACCGGAGTCACCGACGTGCCGGTCGAGGACATCGACTCCCCCGCCTACGCGGGGCGCCTGGAGTCGGAGCCGGCCGTCCCGGCGAACACCGATTCCGCTGCCCTGGCGTGGTTGTTCTACACCAGCGGCACCACCGGCAAGTCCAAGGGCGCGATGCTCTCGCACCGCAATCTGATGGCGATGACGGTGTCGCATCTGGCCGACTTCGACTCCCCGGACGAGAATTCCAGCCTGGTGCACGGTGCGCCCATGTCCCACGGCTCGGGCCTCTATATCGCGCCCTACATCCTGCGCGGGGCACGGCAGGTGATTCCCGCATCGGCCGGCTTCGAACCCGATGAGTTCCTCGACCTGTGCGACCACCACCCGCGCACCAGTTGTTTCCTGGCGCCCACCATGGTGCAGCGGCTGGTCGCCACCGGCCGCCCGCGACCCGGGAACCTCACCACCGTGGTCTACGGCGGCGGCCCGATGTACGTGGACAGCCTCAAGAAGGCGATGGCGGCGTTCGGCCCGATCTTCGTGCAGCTCTACGGTCAGGGTGAGGCCCCGATGACCATCACCGGTTTGCGTCGTGGTGACCACCTGGATGCTGACGACGCGGTGCTCGGGTCGGTCGGCTATTCGCGCTCCGGTGTCGAGGTCGCGGTGCTCGATCCCGATGGCAACCCGTCGGCTGTCGGCGAAATCGGTGAGATCGCCTGCCGTGGTGACGTCGTGATGTCGGGTTACTGGAACAACGCCGCGGCGACGTCGGCCACCCTGGTCGCGGGCTGGTTGCACACCGGGGACATGGGATCGTTCGACGCGCGCGGATACCTGACCCTGCGCGACCGCAGCAAGGACGTGGTCATCAGCGGCGGCAGCAACATCTACCCGCGCGAGGTGGAGGAGGTGCTCATCGAGCACCCCGGCGTCACCGAGGCCTGCGTCGTGGGCGCGCCCGACGAGGACTGGGGCGAGGTGGTGGTGGCGTTCATCGTGGGTACGGCCGCCCAGGACGATCTCGACGCCCATCTGCTGGAACGGATCGCCCGATTCAAGCGGCCCAAGCGCTACGTCTACGTGGACGAACTGCCGAAGAACAGTTACGGCAAGGTACTCAAGCGGGAGCTGCGGGAACTGGTGGCAGAGCGACGGGGATAGATGCGGTAGACACGTTCCATGCAGATCGAAGGCAAGGTCGTTGTCATCACCGGGGCGGGTTCGGGAATCGGCCGCGCCCTGGCGCAACAGTTCGCCGATGCCGGAGCCTCGGTGGTGGTCGGTGATATCGACTCCGAAGCCGCCACAGCGACCGCCGCCGGGATCGGTGAGCGCGCGGTAGGGGTTGGCGCGGATGCCGCCTCGGTCGCCGGTATCGCCACCCTGCTCGACGCTGCACGGGCGGCGTTCGGCCCGGTCGATGTCTACGTCGCCAATGCCGGTGTGATCGGCGCCTCCGGGTTGGGTTCCGACGACGACTGGGACCGGGTGTTGGCGGTGAACCTGCGCGCGCACATCCGGGCCGCCGATGCGCTGCTGCCGGACTGGATCGCCCGCGGCAGTGGCCATTTCGTCAGTGTCGCCTCGGCCGCGGGGCTGCTCACCCAGGTCGGCGCGGCCGGTTACGCGGTGTCCAAGCACGCCGCGGTCGGGTTCGCCGAGTGGTTGTCGATCACCTACGGCGACAACGGGATCGGCGTGACGTGCGTGTGCCCGATGGGGGTGRCCACGCCCCTGCTGGACGCGATCACCGACTCCGAGGATGCCACTGCCCGGGTGGCCGCCGCGTCCATCACCACCGCCGGTKAGGTGTTGAGCGCCGAGGACGTGGCAGCGGCGACGCTGGACGGGGTACGTGACGGCCGCTTCCTGGTGCTGCCGCATGCGTCGGTACTGGACATGTACCGGGGCAAGGGCGCCGACTACGACCGCTGGATCTCCGGGATGCGCCGGTATCAGCGGGCGTTGGGTGGCTGAGCACGCATACCCTGCGCCGCAAGACGTGTGACAGTTGGCTGGCTTAAAGGCCCACCATCGCCATACCGGCGGCGTTATAGCGGTCGCCCCGCACGCCGACCCGCGCCGCAAGAGCGTCGAGGTCGGCCACTTCGTCGGCGGACAGCGCCACTCCGGTGGAGGCGGCATTCTCGTCAACCCGTCCGCGACGGCGAGTGCCCGGGATCGGCACGATCCACGGCTGTTGGGCGAGCAGCCATGCCAGTGCGATCTGGCCTGCGGTGCAGCCCCTCGCCTCGGCGAGAACGCGGACGTGCGCTACCAAATCCTCGTTCGCGCTGATGTTTTCGGCGGCGAATCGCGGAATCGTGCCCCGGATGTCACCCGCGCCGAATTGCGTCGAACCAGCCACCGTACCGGTGAGAAAGCCCTTGCCGAGCGGGCTGAATGGTACGAAGCCGATACCGAGTTCCGCACAGGTGGGCAGCACCTCGGGCTCCGGGTCCCGGGTCCATAGCGAGTACTCACTCTGCAGAGCGGTCACAGGATGGACGGCGTGCGCGCGCCGAATCGTGTCGGCGCCCGCCTCCGACAGCCCGAAGTGCCGGACCTTGCCCTCTTGAATCAACGCTGCAACGGTGCCCGCGACGTCCTCGATCGGCACATCGGGATCGACCCGGTGCTGATAGAAGAGATCGATGACATCGGTCTGCAGGCGCTGCAGTGATGCGTCAGCCACCCTTCGGATCTGCTCGGGGCGCGAGTCGGTACCGACCATCTTGCCGTCGGCGATGTTCCAGCCGAATTTGGTGGCAATCACCACCTGCTCGCGCAACGGCGCAAGAGCCTCTCCCACAAGCTCCTCATTCACATAGGGCCCGTAAACCTCGGCCGTATCGAAGAAGGTGATGCCGGCTTCCTCAACCGCGTGGCGGAGCACGCCGATCATGTCGTCGCGGTCGCCGGGGTTGGGCCCATAGCTCTGCGACATGCCCATGGCTCCCAGGCCGATGGCGGATACCTGCAGGCCTTGACCAAGAGTGCGGATATGCATGGCGCCTCCTCAGGCTTCCGGGATCTTCATGCCGAACTTCTCCAGAGTGATGTCCTCGGGCTCCGGGCCCCCGCGAACCCCGGTGTCCAGGGCGTCGATCGCCGCGAGCTGATCTTCACTGAGCTCGAAGTCGAAGACGTCGAAGTTCTCCGCAATGCGCGATGGCGTCACCGATTTCGGGATCACCTGGCGCCCTTGCTGAATGTGCCAACGCAGCATCACCTGAGCCGGCGTCTTGTCGTGTGCGGCCGCGATCCCGCCGATCACCGGATTTTCCAGCGTTGAGGTGTGCGGACCTTCGCGGTAGAACGTGATGCCGCCGATGGGCGCCCAGGCCTGGCTGAGGATGCCGCGCTCGGCGTCGGCCGCCAGCACATCGGACTGTTTGAAGTAGGGGTGCACTTCGATCTGGTTCACGGTCGGCACGATCTCGGTTTCGGCGGTGAGCCGGTCGATGTGCGCGCGCATAAAATTGGAGACGCCGATGGCCCGTACCTTGCCGTCGGCGTAGAGCTGCTCCAGCGCCTTGTACGCACCAACCGTCAGCTCGAATTCGCCGGGCAGAGCCTGATGCAGGATGAGCAGGTCGAGCCGTTCGACGCCGAGCTTTCCGACCGATTTGTCGAACGCGTGCAAGGTCTCGTCGTAACCGAAGTCGGTGATCCAGATCTTGGTCTCGATGAACACGTCGTCGCGCGCGAGTCCAGACTGCTGGATGGCCTTGCCGACCTCACGCTCATTGCCGTAGGCAGCCGCGGTGTCGACATGGCGGTAGCCGACCTGCAGCGCGGTCTCGACGGCGTTGACCGTCTCATCCGGGGGCGTCTGAAAAACCCCGTAGCCGAGGACCGGCATGGTCACACCATTGTTCAGACTGAATTTCGGAATGGTCATGTCCTCGACGGTAGGCCCGAACGCAGTGATGCGGGAGGGCCTGCTGAACCAGGCACCGCCAGTACCTCTCAACGCGTCTCTGCCGGGCATACCGTGGAGGCATGGACGTGCGCATCGAGATCCGCGAATTCCTCAGTTCGCGTCGCGCGCGCCTGACCCCGGAGCAGGCCGGGCTACCCGCCTATGGCGGCAACCGGCGCGTCAAGGGTCTGCGCCGTGAGGAGGTGGCCATGCTCGCCGGCGTGTCTGTGGACTACTACGTGCGCATGGAACGAGGCAGCCTCGGAGGCGCCTCGGAGGCTGTCCTTGACGCTCTCGCCTCAGCACTGCAACTCGATGACGCGGAGAGGGAACACCTTTTCGCTCTTGCGCGGGAATCCGGGGCATCCAGCCATCGGCGTCAACGAAAGGCGCCTGGGACCGTGCGACCGGCGCTACTGCAGATCCTGGACGCCTTCACCGACGCGCCTGCCTGGATCCGCAACGGTCGCCACGACGTGCTCGCCATGAACCAACTCGCCCGCGCCCTGTATTCACCTGTCCTGGCAGATCCCCGACGACCGGCGAACACGACCCGCTTCGTCTACCTGCATCCCGAAGAGGCCGAGCGGTTCTTCGTCGATTACGACCAGGTCACCCGGGATGCCGCCGCGATGCTGCGGATGGAGGCGGGCAACAACCCGCACGACGAGAAGCTGATCGCACTGGTGGGTGAGTTGTCCACGCGCAGCGAGCTGTTCCGGCAGCGGTGGGCGTCGCAAGATGTGCGCTACCACCGTTCGGGCCGCAAGCGGCTCAACCATCCCGTGGTCGGTCAGCTCGATCTCGATTTCGAGGCGATGCCACTGCCGTCGGAACCCGGGCTGCAGCTCAATGTCTATACCGCGGCGGCCGGTACCCCGACCGCCGACGGTCTGAAGCTGCTCGCCTCCTGGGCCGCCAGCCAGGAGAACCTGCTGTCCGAGCAGACCCCGGCCAAGGGCTGAGGGGTACTGCCAGTACTTGTAACGACAGGTACTGCCAGGTATCGGGAAACAGGCGTTGGCTGGAGTCATGAGAGCACGCACTCAGCACCGGAAGATCGCCAGATGACCACCTGGACCTCAGCCGACCTGACCCATTTCGGCGATGCACAAGAGGTGCGGATCGCCGGAGCCCGCCCAGACGGCTCGTTGCGCAAGCCGGTGATCGTCTGGGCGGTACGGGTCGGCGACGACCTGTATGCCCGATCCGTCAACGGCCCGGACGCCGGATGGTTCCGTGGCGCCCGGGCAACGCACCGTGGCCAACTCGGTGCCGGCGCAATGACGATCGATGTGGACTTCGTCGACGCCGTTGGTGACGCCGACGACGAGATCGACGCCGCATACCAGCGCAAGTACGGCCGGTACCCCGGGCCGGTCGCATCGATCACCGGCGCGACGGCCCACGCCACCACCCTGAGAATCGTTCCCCGCCACACCACAAAGGACAGCGCATGAAGAAGATGCCTCGTGGTTCCTCCACAAAAGGCCCGGCCGAGATGTTCACCGGCGACGTGTATTTCGATGTCATTGCCAAAGGCGAGGAGCCCTCACGGTTGCGGGTCAACACCGTGCGTTTTGCACCGTGCGCCCGCACCGCGTGGCACACACACGCATGTGGTCAGACCTTGCACGTCACCGACGGCATCGGCCTGGTCCAGTCCCGCGGAGGTGAGGTCGTCGTCATGCGCCCCGGCGATACCGTCTACACGCCCCCGGGCGAATGGCACTGGCACGGAGCGGCCCCCACGCATTTCATGACCCACCTCGCCATGTGGGAGGCACCCGATCCGACTTCCGGCACGCCGGAGACCGAGTGGGGCGAACACGTCACCGACGACGAGTATCCCCAGCAGGTCGACCTGTGACGATCAGCAACGTACCCGGCGAATAGCCATCAGAGAAGGGACAAGAATGAAGAACGCACAACTCGGCAGCCTCGAAGTTTCCCGCATCGGCCTGGGGGCCATGGGCATGTCCCACGGCTACACCGGCGCCGGGTCCGACGACGACGAATCGATCCGCACCATCCACCGCGCCCTCGATTTGGGCGTTAACCTCATCGACACCGCCGAAATCTACGGCCCGTACATCAACGAGGAGTTGGTCGGCCGCGCCATCAAGGGCCGACGCGACGACGTGGTGCTCGCGACGAAGTTCGGCCTCGTCTCGCACGGCGGCGCGGGTCCGTGGAACATCGACAGCAGCCCGGCCAACATCCGCACCGCAGTCGAAGGTTCGCTGCGCAGGCTCGGCACCGACCACATCGACCTGTACTACCAGCACCGGGTCGACCCCGACACCCCCATCGAGGACACCATCGGCGCCGTCGCCGAACTGGTTGCCGCAGGCAAGGTCCGCCACATCGGGTTGTCCGAGGCGTGGGTCGACACCATCCGGCGTGCCCACGCCGTGCACCCGATCACGGCGCTGCAGTCCGAGTACTCACTGTGGACCAGGGATCAGGAGCCCGAGGTGCTGCCGCTGCTGCGCGAACTCGGTATCGGTTTCGTACCGTATTCGCCGCTCGGTCATGGCTTCCTCACCGGCGCCATCCGGTCGACCGACCAGTTCGATGCCGATGACTTCCGGGCCACCAACCCTCGGTTCACCGGCGAGAACTTCCAGCGCAATCTCGCCGTCGCCGACGAGGTCAAGGCGGTGGCCGACGAGGTCGGCGCGACACCGGCTCAGGTCGCCATCGCCTGGCTGCTGACCAAAGGCACTGATATCGCGCCGATTCCGGGGACCAAACGGGTGGTCCGGCTTGAGGAGAACGTCGCCGCGGACGACGTGGCGCTCACCGACGCACAGCTGAAGCGACTCGACGAGCTCACCCCGGCCGCGGGCGGCCACCACACCGATGAGCAGATGCAGATGATCGAGCGGTAGGACGGCCCTGGGCGTGTCTGTCACGCCAGGTGCCGGCAACCACCCCATGCTCTGGGCCGCCCGTTTAGGCTGGTGTGGCGGATGGGTACAGGAATCACACCGCTCCCCCGGTTTCAGGATCTGCTTCGAGGAGACTTATGCGTTGGCCGCTGCGTAACCGAACGATGACGGCCATGGCGATCGTCGGGGTGGCGCTGCTCGTCAACGGATGCGAGGCGCAGTCCTGGGGTACGCCCCCGACCGCCGAGAACACCCCGGCACCCGCGACCGCGCCCGCGCTGCCCGAGGCCCCACCCGGCCAGCCGCCCGCGTCCTTCGCCGGACTCGAGGCCCGCGTCCAGCAGGCGACCGCCGACGCGGCCACGTCCGGCGCCGACATCACGGCGGTCGTACTCGACCGCACCACCGGCCAGATCGCTTCCAGTGGAGCGAATCAGTCGTTCCCCATGGCGTCCGTGGTGAAGCTGTTCATCGCCGACGATCTGCTGCTGCAGGAGTCCGAGGGCAAGACGAAACTCTCGGCCGCCGACCGAAGCTCGCTGGACGCGATGTTGCGCTCCTCCGATGACAGCGCGGCCCAGAACTTCTGGGACCGCAGCGGTGGCAACGCTGTCATCGCCCGCGTCAAGGCGCGGTACGGATTGGCGGGCACGACGGCGCCCTACAACGGGCATTGGGACGTGACGACAAGCACCGCAAGCGATCTCGTACGCTACTACGACATGTTGCTGGACGGCAGTGGCGGGCTGCCACCCGCACAGGCCAACATCATCGTCGGCGACCTGGCGCAGTCCACGCCGACGGGCAACGACGGGTATCCGCAGCGGTTCGGCATCCCCGAAGGTCTCTACGCCGAGCCGGTGGCGGTCAAACAGGGCTGGTTCTGCTGCTGGAGCGGTCCCAACCAGTTGCATGTGTCCACCGGCGTGATCGGAGCAGATCGGCGCTACGTGATGGCGATCAGCTCGCTGGATCCCACCAGTGCGGCCGCAGCACGGACGAACATCACCGAGGCCGTCAAGACGATGTTTCCGGGCGGCACGATCTAACCGCCGGCTGACGCGGCGATATCGGCTGCGCTGATGCCGGAGAGGTCGGGCACGTTCTGCATGAGTTCGATGCGGGTGCCGTCGGGGTCGGTCAGGTAGATGAACCGACCCGACGTCGGGTCCGCAACGTCACCCAGCACGGTGCGCGTCGACTCCACGAACGTTCCGCCGGCGGCCACGATGGCCTCGGTGAGGCCGTCGACGTCCTCGACCCGGAACGACAGATGGGTGAAGCCCAGCTCGGTCATCGGCTTGCGTTGCCCCGACCCCGTGATCGGGACGTCGACCCATTGCAACAACTCGATCCGGATGTCGTCGCGGATGAGCATCGCGGACCGGAATCGGCCCTCCTGCTCCATGGTTGCGGCGACCTCGTTGTTGTCGAAGTCGAGCTGATAGAGCGGCGCGAAACCGAACACCTCGGTGTAGAAGCGGATCGAACGGTCGAGATCGGTGACGCCGATGCCGATATGTGAGAAGCCCTGGATCATAAGTGGAGTGTGACATGGGACTTCGCAACGTTCGCGTCTATTCGGGGATCTTGTGAACTGTCACGCGTGGGCCGCGGTCAGGTAGAGGGTGGCRCCGAGACAGGGATGGCGTTGTCGATGAGGACGACTGCGATGGCGGCGGCGGTGGCGAAGGTGTCGGTGTCGAGGACCCGGTTGCGGGCCGAAGCGCCATCCAAGAGCAGCGCCAGTTGTTCGCCGAGCTGTTCGGGGTCGGCGGCGCCGGCCTCTCGCGCGGTTTCGGTGAATCGCGCGGCAAAAGCCTTCTTGTAATCGCGGGCCTGCGTGCGTGCCGGGTGGGCCGGGTCGTGGATCTCCACGGCCGCCGCGATGAACGGGCACAGGGGCGCGTGGATGTCGAAGGCGGCGAGGAGGCGTTCGCGGGGCGTCAGGTCGGTGCGGTCGAATACCTCGGGCAGGATGCCGGGATCGAATCGGCGCAGGTGTTCGGCGATCAGCTCATCCTTGCCGGCGAAGTGCTGGTAGAACGTGCGCTTGGACACCTGAGCCACCGCGCAGAGCTCGGCCAAACCCGTGGTGTTGATGCCTTGGTCGCGGAAAAGTTGCTGAGAAGCGCTGAGGATGCGCTCTCGTGCGCCCCTCCCGCGGCGCAGACCTCGCGGCCCCTTCTCTACCTCCGTCATGCGCCCAGCGTAGCCGACTCAGGTACCGGGCGGTGTACATAGCTTGCATACCGCCAGGACGTCCGATACGTTAAGCACTCTAAGTGGTGTACATAAGACCGGCACCACCGACTGAATGGGATGCCCATGGGAAAACTCGACGACAAGGTCGCGGTAATCACCGGCGCGACAAGCGGTATGGCACTGGCAGGCGCGAAGTTGTTCGTGGACGAGGGCGCTCACGTCTTCATCACGGGCCGACGGCAGGACGCGCTGGATCAGGCCCTTGAAGAGATCGGACGGAATGTGACCGGTGTGCGGGCCGATTCGGCTGACCTCAACGATCTGGACCGTCTGTTCGACACGGTCAGGCAGGAGAAGGGCGCGATCGACGTGCTGTGGGCGAGCTCCGGGACGGGCGCGCAGAGCAAGCTCGGCGAGATCACCGCGGAGGACTTCGATGCCGCGTTCGCGCTGAACGCGCGCGGCACGCTGTTCACCGTCCAGAAGGCGCTGCCGCTCCTCAACGATGGTGGCTCGGTCTTCATGACCGGATCGAACGCCTCGTTGCGCGGCTACCCCAATTGGAGTGTGTACGCGGGTAGCAAGGCCGTGCTGCCCGCCTACGCACGGGTGTGGGTGTCGGAGTTGAGAGACCGCAAGATCCGGGTGAACGTGCTGACACCCGGTCAGGTCTCCTCGCCGATGTTGGCGGAGGTGATGGACGAACAGATGAAGGCGCAGTTCGAATCGGTGATCCCGCGGCGAGAGATGGGCCGCCCCGAAGAGATCGCCTCGGTCGCGTTGTTCCTTGCGTCGAGCGACTCGAGCTACGTCAATGGCCAGGAGTTGGTCGTCGACGGCGGGACCACGGTGATCTGAATGAGCAACAACGGCACCACTTTCGCCCCACACCGCGACACCGTGGAGGCCTTCGTCGTCGCCATGCACGGCGGCGCAGACCGAGACGCGCTGTCTCACATCCTCGCCGAGGACGTGGTGCTGTACGGCCCGCTCGGCGACGAGCCACTCACCGGCCGGGAATCAGTCCTGGAAGCCATGCGCGGAATCGGCACGGTGGCAGCCGACCTCACCTATAAGGAAGTCCTCAGCGGCGAGACGCACCATGCCGCGTACTTCCGGTTGCAGATCGAGAACACCGCGGTCGACGGAATGGACTACATCCTGCTCGACGCGGACGGGAAGATCGCCGAGGTGACCATCTGGTGGCGCCCGCTGCCGTCCGGCGTCGAGATGCAGGGTCACCTTGCCGACCTCCTCGGCATGCGGCCCTGGGAATTGCACACGAACGGGGTTTGACGACGAGGCCAGGCCTTACTCTCGACATTTCGTTCGATCATCAACCAAGACAGGATATTTCATGAGCAGCATCAGCATCATCGGCACCGGGAACATGGCCCGCACCATCGGCACGCTGGCGGTAGCGGGGGGGCAACACCGTCGAAGTCATCGGCCGTGATCGGTCCAGGGCCGCTGAACTGGCCGAGGCTCTCGGCGGCAGCGCGACCACGGCAGAGTTCGGCGCCGTCCCGGCCGGGGACATCGTCATCGTCGCTCTGCTGTACGCCAATGTTGTTCCCGTCGTTGCCCAGTACGGAAATGCCCTCGCAGGCAAGATCATCGTCGACATCAGTAACCCGTTCAACGCCGCCGCCGACGGGCTGGCCATCCCCGAGGGCACCTCGATCGCGCAGCAAGTTGCCGAGGTGGYCCCCTCGGGCGCGAGTGTGGTGAAGGCATTCAACACCGTATTCGGCGTTGTGCTGGCGCAGGGCCGGCCGCTGGATGTCTTCATCGCCGGCGACGACACGCACGCCAAGACCGGCGTGGCGGAGTTCATCGAAAGCCTGGAGCTGCGTCCGCTGGATGTCGGCGGGTTGCACATGGCGCATTGGCTGGAGGGAACCAGTCTGGTCTTGATGGGTCTCGCCCGCCACGGGATGGGTAACTTCGACTTTGCCCTCGGCGCCGCGGTTCCCGGCTGAGCCGCACCGCCGGCACAACGCGCGCACTACGATGCCTGGGTGGGCGAAACCCGGCGCCGGCTCTCCCCCGGCGATCGACGTAGCGAACTGTTGATCCTGGGTGCCGAGGTCTTCGGGCAACGCCCCTACGACGAGGTCCGCATCGACGAGATCGCCGAACGCGCCGGGGTGTCGCGCGCCCTGATGTACCACTACTTCCCGGACAAGCGCGCCTTCTTCGCCGCGGTGGTCCAAGCCGAGGGCGAGCGGTTGTTCGAAGCCACCAATGCCCCCGCCGATCCGGGGCAGTCGCTGTTCGACCAGGTCCGCGCCGGCGTGCTGGCCTACCTGCACTATGACGAGCAGCATCCGCACGGCGCATGGGCGGCGTACATGGGGATAGGCCGCGCCGATCCGGTGCTACGAGGCCTCGACGACCTGGGTGACCTGGCCAACGCCAAACAGGCCGACCGGATCATCGACCGGGTGTGGGCGGCCGCGGGCCAACCGCTGGACGGCACCACGGCCCGCGAGTTGCGGGTCACCGTGTACGGCTGGCTGGCGTTCACGTTCGAGCTGTGCCGCCAGCGCGTACTCGATCCGGCGTTGGACGCCGATTTCGTCGCCGACACCTGCGCGCACAGCCTGCTCGACGCTGTCGGCCGGGTGCCGGGTATCCCGGCACGCCTGGCCGCGGCGGTATCGGCAGCGCGTCGCTAGCCGCCGCAGCGGGCGCGGAAATCCCTGGTGGGTTGCCGGATGCCCCGAAGCTCATCTCGCACCTGCGGATTGGCGTCCAGGTAGGTACCCAGCTCGTCCCGGCGCTCCTCCTGCGTCTTGCCCTGTAGACCGGTGAAGAAGTCGTTCACCGGCGGATGGGTGAACAGGTAGGCCGATGTCGCCGCGGTCACGCCGGCAATCACCCCGGCCAGATCGGCGGCGGTGCAGTTCGGCGGCGGAGGCGGAGGGAGCGGCTCCGCGGATGCCGTTGCCACGGAACCGAACACGGCGAGCGCACCCAACGCCACCGCCAACACCCGTCGCGCCGGGATGGAATTGATCAGCATGCCGCTCTCCTTGATCGATTTCTTTTCCTTCATCGACGGCCACCGCCACGCCCGCCGCCACGGCCACCACCGGCGTTGGGCCGGTTTCCGCCCGGCAATCCGACATTGGGTCCACCGGGCCCGCCCGGCCGGCCGATATCCGGGTCCAGGTTGACGTCGATCTCCCAGCCCCAGGCGTCGTTGCAGTCGGTCCAGTCGTAGTCGCATGGGTACGGCACGTACGGCCCGGACGAACCGCTCGGTCCATCGCCGGTGTTCGAGCCACGGACATCGCCCTGCGAACAGATGGTGGTTCCGCCCGTACTCGTGCAGTCCGCTGCCGCGATGGGGGTGGGCGCTACGGTGAGGCCCGCGCCGATCAGCACGGGCACCACGAGAATGTTGAACAGTCGCATCACTGACTCCTTCAGCCGTCGTGAGCGAAACTGACGTCTCCGTCAGGATCGTATGCCAGTTCGAGCGCCTCTGCACAGCGATTGCCGCAGGTCATCGCAACTTGTCGGTGGGTGGGGGCACCATGGAGGACGTGCCCGCCGAGATCGACCCACTGGCCCGGTTCAGTCCGCTGACCCGGGACTGGTTCCGTGGCACCTTCCCCGCCCCCACCGCGGCCCAGGCGCAGGCCTGGTCGGCGATCGCCGACGGGGACAACACGCTGGTCATCGCCCCGACCGGCTCCGGCAAGACCCTGGCCGCCTTCCTGTGGGCCATCGACGACCTCGCCCAGCACCCCTCGGAACGGTCTGCCGGCACGCGTGTCCTCTACGTATCCCCGCTCAAGGCGCTGGCCGTCGATGTCGAGCGCAATCTGCGCACCCCGCTGACCGGCCTGGCCCGGGTGGCCGAGCGCGCGGACGTGCCGGCACCCACCATCACCGTCGGCGTGCGCTCCGGGGACACCACACCCAAAGACCGCCGCGACCTGATCTCCAGACCTCCCGACATCCTGATCACCACCCCCGAATCGCTGTTCCTCATGCTCACCTCGGCGGCGCGCGACACCCTGACCGAGGTGCGCACCGTGATCATCGACGAGGTACACGCCGTTGCCGCCACCAAACGCGGTGCCCACCTCGCCGTCTCCCTGGAGCGACTGGACGCCATGCTGGAGCGGCCCGCGCAGCGCATCGGGTTGTCGGCCACGGTGCGGCCCGCCGAGGAGGTGGCCCGGTTCCTGGCCGGGACAGCGCCGACGACCATCGTCGCCCCGCCAGCGGACAAGACCTTCGAACTGCAGGTGCAGGTTCCGGTGCCCGATATGACGAACCTGACCGAGGGCTCCATCTGGCCCGATGTGGAAGAACGCATCGTCGACCTGGTCGAAGCGCATCACTCGTCGATCGTGTTCGCCAACTCGCGCCGCCTCGCGGAACGTCTCACCTCCCGGCTCAACGAGATCCACGCCGAACGCAACGGTGTCGAATTGCCGGGCGGGCACAACACGAAGGTGGCTGCCGGCGCGCCGGCACACGTCATGGCCAGCGGGCAGAGCTTCGGGGCGCCGACCGTGCTGGCCAAGGCCCATCACGGTTCGGTGAGCAAGGAGCAACGCGCACTGGTCGAGGACGATCTCAAGAGTGGGCGGCTCAAGGCTGTCGTCGCCACCTCCAGCCTGGAACTCGGCATCGACATGGGCGCGGTGGATCTGGTCATCCAGGTGTCCGCGCCGCCGTCGGTGGCCAGCGGCCTGCAGCGCGTCGGCCGCGCCGGGCACCAGGTCGGTGAGATATCCCAGGGCGTGCTCTTCCCGAAGCATCGCACCGACCTGATCGACTGTGCCGTCACGGTGGAGCGGATGCGGGCCGGCCAGATCGAAACCATGCGGGTGCCGGCGAACCCCCTGGACGTGCTCGCCCAGCACACCGTCGCCGCGGCCGCGCTCGAACCGTTGGACGCCGATGCCTGGTTCGACACGGTGCGACGCAGTGCACCCTTTGCGGCATTGCCGCGCAGCGCCTTCGAGGCGACGCTGGATCTGCTGTCCGGGAAGTACCCGTCGACCGAGTTCGCCGAACTGCGCCCCCGGCTGGTCTATGACCGCGACGCCCGAACCCTCAACGCGCGGCCCGGTGCGCAACGTCTGGCGGTCACCTCCGGTGGCGCCATCCCCGACCGCGGCATGTTCACCGTCTACCTCGCCTCCGAGTCCGAAAAGCCCTCACGGGTCGGCGAACTCGACGAGGAGATGGTCTACGAATCGCGGCCCGGTGACGTGATCTCGCTGGGTGCCACGAGCTGGCGCATCACCGAGATCACCCACGACCGGGTACTGGTGGTGCCCGCACCCGGCCTGCCCGCCCGGCTGCCGTTCTGGCGTGGTGACAGCGTGGGACGTCCCGCCGAACTGGGCGCGGCGGTCGGGGCGTTCACCGGCGAGCTCGCCCAATTGGGATCCGACGCTTTCCGCACGCGCTGCCAGGAAACCGGATTCGACGAGTTCGCGACGGACAACCTGTGGCAGCTGCTCGACGAGCAGCGTCAGGCCACCGGTGCGGTCCCCAGTGACACCACGTTGATCGTGGAACGCTTCCATGACGAGCTGGGCGACTGGCGGGTGATCCTGCACTCCCCCTACGGCTTACGTGTGCACGGCCCGCTGGCGCTGGCGGTCGCACGGCGGCTGCGGGAACGCTACGGGATCGACGAGAAGCCGACCGCCTCCGACGACGGCATCATCGTGCGACTGCCCGATGGCGGCGACGATCCCCCCGGGGCAGAACTTTTCGTGTTCGACGCCGACGAACTGGAACCCATCGTCACCGACGAGGTCGGTGGTTCGGCCTTGTTCGCGTCCCGGTTCCGCGAGTGCGCCGCCCGGGCGCTGCTGCTGCCACGCCGCCATCCCGGCAAGCGGTCCCCGCTGTGGCACCAACGCCAGCGCGCCGCCCAACTGCTCGACGTGGCCCGCAAGTACCCCGATTTCCCCATCGTGCTGGAGACCGTCCGGGAATGCCTGCAGGACGTCTACGACGTGCCCGCTCTGACGGACATCATGAACAGGGTCGCCCAGCGCAAGATCCGGTTGCTCGAAGTCGAGACCGCCACGCCGTCACCCTTCGCCGCCGCCGCCTTGTTCGGGTACGTCGGCGCATTCATGTACGAAGGCGACAGCCCTCTCGCCGAAAGACGCGCCGCAGCACTGTCATTGGACACCGTCCTGCTGGCCGAACTGCTGGGCCGGGTGGAGCTGCGCGACCTGCTCGACCCTGATGTGGTCACCGCGACCACCAGGCAACTGCAACATCTCGATGCCGACCGGGCCGTCCGCGACGCGGAGGGTGTCGCCGATCTGCTGCGCCTGCTCGGGCCGCTCACCGAAGCCGAGATCGTGGAACGCTGCGTGCAGGACGACATCGGCGGTTGGCTGGACGGGTTGCGCGCCGCCCGACGCGCGCTGACGGTGTCCTACGCCGGATCGACGTGGTGGGTGACCGTCGAGGACGTCGCGCTCTTGCGCGACGGTGTCGGGGTGGCGGTACCGGTCTGGGTGCCCGCCAGCCTCACCGAATCGGTCACCGATCCCCTCGGCGATCTGCTCGGGCGCTTCGCCCGCACCCGCGGGCCCTTCAGCACCGACGAAGCCGCCGCCCGGTTCGGGTTGGGCATCCGGGTGACCGCCGACGTACTGGGCCGGCTGGCAGGCGACGGCCGGTTGATCCGCGGCGAGTTCACCGAAGCGATCGCCGGATCTTCCGAACAATGGTGTGACACCACCGTTCTCAAGATTCTCCGGCGACGGTCACTGGCGGCCCTGCGCGCCGCGGTGGAACCGGTCAGCACCGCGGCGTACGGCCGCTTCCTGCCGGCCTGGCAACATGTCGGCTCCACCCACAACCGCGGGGTGGACGGCCTGGCCGTGGTGATCGAACAGTTGGCCGGCCAGGCACTGCCGGCGTCGGCGATCGAGACACTGGTGTTTCCCCAGCGGGTGGCCGACTATCAGCCCGCGATGCTCGATGAGCTGCTGGCCTCCGGCGAGGTGACCTGGTCGGGTATGGGTCAGATCGGCGGATCCGACGGCTGGATCGCCTTCCACCTGGGCGACTCCGCGCCGATGACGCTCGCCCCGCCCGCCGAGATCGAGTTCAACGACAATCACCGCGCCATCATGGAGGCCCTCGGTCACGGCGGCGCCTATTTCTTCCGTCAGCTGGCCGACGGTTTGTCCGAGGGCGATCTGAAAACAGCTCTGTGGGAACTGATCTGGGCCGGCTGGGTCACCGGTGACACGTTCGCCCCGGTGCGCGCCCTGCTGTCGGGCCCGCGCCGCGCCGGCGCTCCGTCGCACCGGCAGCGCCAGCGCCCCCCGCGGCTGAGCCGCTACAGCCTGGCACAGGGGCAGCCGCGGACCGATCCGACGGTGGCCGGTCGCTGGTCGGCGTTGCCCGCCGCCACACCCGATTCCACGGTGCGCGCACACTTCCAGGCCGAGCTGCTGCTCAACCGTTTCGGAGTGCTCACCCGCGGTGCCGCCGACGGCGTACCCGGCGGATTCGCGATGCTCTACAAGGTGCTCACCGCGTTCGAGGACGCCGGACGTTGCCAGCGTGGCTATTTCGTGGAATCACTGGGCGGCGCACAATTCGCCGCGGCCTCCACGGTCGACCGGCTGCGCTCCTATCTGGACGGTATCGACCCGCAGCGCCCGGAACTGCACGCCGTGGTGCTGGCGGCCACCGACCCCGCCAACCCGTACGGCATGGCATTGCCCTGGCCGGATGCCGCCGAGGTGACACACCGCCCCGGGCGCAAGGCCGGAGCGCTGGTGGCGCTGGTCGACGGGCAGCTGGTGTGGTTCCTGGAGCGCGGCGGAAAGTCCCTGCTCAGCTTCGGTGCCGAGGCGGAAGCGCAGGGTGCCGCCGCGGCGGCGCTGGCCACCCTGGTCGGACCCGGCGGCCGGATTCCGGCACTGCTGGTGGAACGCGTCAACGGTGTCACGGTGCTCGACCCCAACGCCGGTGAAGAACATGCCACCGTGTTGGAGGCGCTCGTCGCCGCCGGCTTCGCGCGCACCCCCCGAGGACTTCGCCTGCGTTGAACTTGTCAAAACTGACAAAACTTGAGGCCGCTGTCCGATACTCCGATGATGGTCTCGCTCATCGTTCACCTCGTGCTGGGTATCGGCGTCATCGCCTGGATCGTCCGCGCCAACCAGCACGTGTTCGCACGCCCGACCGATGGCAGCCCGATGTTCTCACCGTTGGAGATCCTCTTCTACGTCATCGGCGTCGCATCGATCGCGCTCGGTTACTACTTCAACCATCAATTCGTCGCGAGCTACGCAGTCGAGGGCGGCAACCCGATCTGGGGTCCCGGCAGCTGGCAACAGTTCATCGTGCTCGGCTACGCGAACCCGGCGGCCGCCTCGGCCAGCCAGGACTACACCATCATCAACGTCATCCTGCTGCCGCTGTTCACCATCGTCGACGGCTACCGGCGCGGCATCAAACGTCCGTGGCTGTACTTCGTGGCCAGCCTGTTCACCAGTTGCGCGTTTGCCTACGCCTTCTATTTCGCCACCTTGGACCGGGTACACCGGCAGCAGAAGGCACTCACGTCGGTGTGAGCATGTTCAATGGGGTATGCCCGAAGGTGACACCGTCTTCCGCACCGCCACCAAACTGCGCGAGGCGCTCGCCGGAAAGACGCTGACCCGCTGCGATATCCGCGTCCCCCGCCATGCGACGGTGGACCTGACCGGGCAGGTTGTCGACGAGGTCCTCAGCCGCGGCAAGCACCTGTTCATCCGGGTGGGCGACGCCAGCATCCATTCTCATCTGAAGATGGACGGCAGCTGGGTGATCGGCGGGTTCCGCGGCCCCCAGCACCGGGTACGCATCGTGCTGGGCACCGCTGACACGGTGGCATTCGGGATCGATCTGGGCATCCTCGACGTCCTGGAACGCGACCATGATCAGGATGTCGTGGCCCATCTCGGGCCGGATCTGCTCGGCCCGGATTGGGATCCGCAGCGGGCGGCGGCGAACCTGATCGCCCAACCGGACCGCGAACTCGCCGATGCCTTATTGGATCAGCGGGTGATGGCCGGCGTCGGCAACGTCTTCGCCAACGAACTGTGTTTCGTGTTCGGCCGCAGCCCCGAGGCGCCGGTCGGTAGCCTTGCCGATCCGCTGCGGGTCGTGCAACGCGCACGGGACATGTTGTGGCTGAACCGGAACCGGCCGAATCGCATCATCACCGGAAACACCCGTCGCGGCCAGCAATTCTGGGTGTACGGCAGGGCCGCAGAACCGTGTCGCCGCTGCCGTACCCCCATCAAGAGGGACGACAGCGGCGACCGGATCAGATATTGGTGCCCGAATTGTCAGGCGGCCTGAGCCGCTTCAGGTTTCGGGGCAGCCGGATTGCGGGTCGGCAAGGCCAGCCGCAGGATCTTCTTGACCACGGTGCCGAACTGCTTGTACAGCGGTCCACTGTTGTAGGGCAGGCCGTAGCGCTCGCAGATCTCGCGGACCTCCACCGAGATCTCGGCGTGCCGGTGGGCCGGGATGTCCGGGAACAGGTGGTGTTCGATCTGGAAGGACAGATTGCCGCTCAAGATGTGGAACCACTTGCCGCCGGTCAGGTTCGCCGAGCCGAGCAGCTGGCGGAAGTACCACTGGCCGCGGGATTCGCTCTTGGTCTCCTCGATGGAGAACTCCTGGGTTCCCTCCGGGAAATGTCCGCAGAAGATGATCATGTACGACCACACGTTGCGCATCAGGTTGGCGGTCAGGTTGCCGGTGAACACCCACGGCGCGAACGGCCCGGCGAGCAGCGGGAAGGCCACATAATCCTTCAGCGTCTGCTTCTTGGTCTTCTGCCATATACCGCGGATGATATCGCGCTTGTCGGCGACGCTGATCTCACCGGAGCGGATGCGTTCGGTCTCCAGCTCGTGCAACGCCACACCGTACTGGAACAGCACCATCAGCAGGAACGCGTACACCGGGTTGCCCAGGTAGTACGGCGACCACCGCTGGTCCTCGCTCATCCGCAGGATCCCGTAGCCGATGTCACGGTCCATGTCCACGATGTTGGTGTAGGTGTGGTGCATGTAGTTGTGCGAATGCCGCCACTGATCGGACGGGCAGGCGTTGTCCCATTCGAAAGCCTTGCTGGCCAACGCCGGATCACCGGTCCAGTCGTACTGGCCGTGCATGATGTTGTGGCCGATCTCCATGTTGTCGAGGATCTTGGCGATCCCCAGCATGGCGGTGCCTGCCAGCCAGAACGGCGGGAAGATGCCACCGAACAGCAGGGCCCGGCCACCGACCTCAAGGGTGCGCTGGGCCTTGATGACCTTGCGGATATAGGTGGTGTCCCGCTCACCGAGGTCGGCGACCACCCGTTCGCGGATGGCGTCGAGTTCGGCGCCGAACGCATCGGCCTGCTCGGGGGTCAGGGAGTACTTGTCGGAGCGCACCGCGCGGTTACGGATGTCGTCCTTGGAAATTGCTTCGGGGCGAACGGAAATCATGTCAGTCATAACTGTTCCTTCCGGTCTCAGAGATCGATGGCGACGTCACCGACGGCGGCGGTGACGCATATCTGGATGTCTTCACAATCAGCGGTGGACACTGCTCCGGTGATGAGGTTTCGCACCGCGCCGCTCTTCTTGAAGCGGGTGCAGCTGTGGCAGATACCCATCCGGCAGCCGCTTTCCGGGTTCAGTCCGGCGGCCTCGGCCTGGGCCAGCAGTGGCTGGCCGTCATCGACGACCTCGACACCGCTGTCGGCGAACGTGATTGTGCCGCCGCTGGTTTCGGTCGGCAGGGCGAACTCGGGGGGTACGAAGCTCTCCGAGTGTGCCTGCGGGAAGATCTCGCGGACGGCCTCGATGAGTACCGCGGGGCCGCACACGAACACCGCATCCGGTTCGGGCATCGCGGCCGCCAGATGCGCGGTCCCGAAGCGTCCTTCCAGATCGGATCCGGCGGTGTCGCGGGTGTAGCCGTGCAGCACCCGGACGCCGGGCAGCGCGTGGAGTTCCTGTTGATAGCAGGCCTCGGCGGCCGAGCGGGCGTAGTGGATGAAGGCGATCTCACCGGTGAATCCCTCGGTGCGCAGCGTGCGCACCATGGACAGGACCGGGGTGATGCCGCTGCCACCGGAGACGAACAGGATGCGCCGCGGACGGACGGCGGGCATCACGAAGTCGCCGCCGACGGAGTCCAGGCCGACCACCATGCCGGGTCGGGCGTGATCGCACAGATAGGTCGAAACCAGACCGTCGTCGTGACGGCCGATGGTCAGTTCGATCAGCGGGCTGCCCTCGGCGCTTGCGGGTGAGTAGCAGCGGGTGCGGCGGCGTCCGTCGATCTCGACGGACAAGTTGATGTGCTGGCCGGCGCGGAAGCCGGCGAAGGCGCGGTTGGGCTGCAGGGTCAGGGTGACGCTGCGCGAGGTCTGACGGCGGACGGCGACGACGCGTGCGCGGGCCTGTCCCTGCGTCCAGGTGGGGTCGACGATCTCGGTGTAGCGGTCGACACCGTGGGGTCCGGTGAGCAAATTCAGCAGGGAGGACCGGGACATCCGCCGCGTCAATGTTTCGGTGAACATATGTACACTCTGATCGTGCTAGAGGTTGTTGGTCAAGGAAAATCTGCAGGCTGTGATGGGCGCAACATAGTGAACACTCGTACTCTTGAATCACAAACACCTGGTAGCTCTGCTGGCCAAGAACCGGCCATGCGCGCGGTTGTAGGCTCTTTAGCTGTGGAAAGCGACATTCCCAAGGCCCGCTCGGGGCGTTCCGGTCGCTCGAGCAAGTCCCGCTCGCGCGATACCTTGTCGCGCGACGAACGCAAGGAGGTCACCCGCCGTGCGATCGTGGCCGCTGCCCTGCACCTGCTGGAAGAGGGCAGCTTCACCGGCCTGAGCCTGCGCGAGGTCACCCGCGAGGCCGGCATCGTGCCCGCCGCGTTCTACCGGCACTTCGACTCCATGGAGTCGCTGGGCCTGGTGCTGATCGACGAGTCGTTCCGGTCACTGCGGGACATGCTGCGCGGCGCCCGCGCCGGCAAACTCGACCCCAACCACGTCATCGACTCCTCCGCCGAGATCCTGATCGCCGGCATCAGCGAGCGCCGCGAGCACTGGCGCTTCATCACCCGCGAACGCTCCAGCGGCACCGCGTCCCTGCGGTACGCGATCCGCACCGAAATCCGGCTGCTCACCTCCGAGCTCGCGATCGACCTGGCCCGCTTCCCCGGGCTGAAGAACTGGAGCAGCGAGGACCTCAACATCCTGGCCAACCTGTTCGTCAACGCGATGATCTCCATCGCCGAACTGGTCGAGGATGTCGCCGACCCGGCTGCCCTCGAAGCGATCAAGCAGACCGCGATCAAACAGATGCTGATGATCGCCGTCGGTGTCCGTGGATGGCGCAGCGACGACACCTAGGGTGTCGCACATGCCAGAACTGGAGCTGACCCATCCGCGGCCCGAGATCGCCGTCATCACGCTCAACCGCCCGGAAAAACTCAACGCGCTGTCCTCGACGCTGGTGGAGGACCTGCACAGCACCCTCGACGCCATCAGGGCCGACAACGACTGCCGCGTCGTGGTGCTCACCGGCGCCGGCCGCGGATTCTGCGCCGGGCTGGACCTCACCGACCCCAATCCGCCTTCGGTATCGGCGGGCCTGGAGGCGCCGCGCGCCGGCATGCGCTGGCAGGAACGCATCGCCGAGCTGACGGTCAAACTGCACCGGCTGCGCCAGCCGGTGATCGCCGCGGTGAACGGACCCGCCTACGGCGGGGGCTTCGCGCTGGCGATGGCCGGCGACATCCGGATCGCGGCCCGGTCGGCACGGTTCTGCACGCAGTTCATCAAGCTGGGCATCGGGGGCTGCGACATCGGCGTCAGCTACACCCTGCCGCGCATCATCGGAGCCGGACCTGCCTTCGACCTGATCCTCACCGCGCGCACCGTGGATGCCGATGAGGCCCTGCGCCTGGGCATGGTGACCCGGATATCCGAGGACGACGCGATCGTGCAGGACGCCCTCGGTATCGCCGAAACCCTCTGCGGATACGGCAAATTCGGGCTCGAATCCACCAAGCAGGTGCTGTGGGCCAACCTCGACGCCGGCAGYCTGGAGAACGCACTGCAGGTCGAGAACCGCAGCCAGATCCTGGCAGGCACCAGCGGTGAGATGCGGGCCTTCGCCCAGGCGTTCGCCAACCGCAAGAAGGACTAGCGGGGCGTCCCGCCCCCGTCGACGATGACCACCTGACCGGTCATGTAACTGCCTGCACCCGAACACAGCAGCAGCGCCGCCCCGACCATCTCGTCGGGCGAGGCGAGGCGCTTCATCAGCGTGCCCGCGGTCATCGCGTCGATGGCCCGCTGCGGATTGTTGCGCATCATGTCGGTGTCGACGGGCCCCGGCGCAATGGCGTTGACCCGGATACCCGACGGAGCGAGTTCGGCCGCCATCGACCGGGTGACCGACATCAACGCCGCCTTCCCGGACGCATAAATGGCCAGTGACGGCGCGAAATTGAAGGCCCCGACGGACACCATGTTCAGCACCGCGGCCGACGAACTCTGCTTCAGATGCGGCAGTGCGTGCTGCACCAAGAACACCGGCCCCTGCAGATTCACGGAATAGGACTTGGTCCACGCCTCGGGCGTCATCTCACCGAGCGGCTGCGCCAGGGCGTTGGCGGCGTTGTTCACCACCACGTCGACACCACCGAACTCCCCGACGGTGGCCGAGACCAGCGCTGCGAGCGAATCGGGGTCGCCCACATGCGTCGGGACGCCGAGGGCCTGCCCGCCCAGCCCGCGCAGGTGCTCAGCGGCGGCCTCGCAGGCATCGGTCTTGCGACTGGCCACCACCACCCGCGCGCCCGCCAGGAGGAACCCCTCGGCCAGCGCCAGACCGATTCCGCGGGTGCCGCCGGTCACGATCACCGTGCGTTCCGACATGTCGAACAGTTGGTCAAACCCGGTGCGATCCACGCCGGTCAGTAGATCAGATCGACGTCGCCGGTTGCGGTGAACCACCGTTCAGCAACCATCGGCTAATGGCGGCCCCGCCCGCGACAAAGTCACTACTACGTCACACATGCGCGGCCCTCCGCTGTCAAAATGTGCGCTTACGACTAATCTCATTCGGAACCGGGCATACCTACCGCAAGGTTGACCCGTCACTCTGGAGGTGGAATGCAGATCGCTGGGCGTGGATTCGGCAAAATTGCCGGTTCAGTTCTGCACCGCCGGAACTACATCGCCGCACGCAACATGCTGCGGGTTTACGAGCACCCCGTGGAGATCTTCAGGCGTTACCTCACCGGGGCCGGCACCTACCCCACCGTCATCCGCGTGCGCACCCCGCTGGGCTGGGTCTCGCTGCAGCTGTACACCGCGCATGACGTGCTGACGGTGAACGAGATCTTCTGCCGATCCGACTATCACGCCGACACCAATGACCGTGTCATCGTCGATTTCGGCTCCAATATCGGCATTTCCGCGGCGTATTTCCTGTCACGGAATCCAGAAGCCTTCACCTACCTATTCGAGCCGCTGCCGCGTAACGTCGCGCGCCTGCAGAACAACCTGCGCCCGTTCGAGGACCGCTATGCGCTGCAGGAAGTTGCGGTCGGTGCCGTCGCCGGCGAGGTCGAGTTCGGCTTCGAGGAAACTGGCCGGTACGGCGGCGTAAACGCCGAATTGGGCAATTCCTTGACCGTGACATGCGTCAATTCTCAGCAGATATTGCGTGACGTCGTCGAAAAGCACGGCCAAATCGACATCCTCAAGATCGATATCGAGGGTTTGGAAGCGGCCGTCATCGGCAATATTCCGGTCGATTTGGCGCGCAACATCAAAAAGCTCTATGTCGAATGGCTTTTCGCCGAGAACCCGTTGGAGCAGACGCATACCTTGCAGCACTGGGGCGGTATCGCGCAATTCACCCTCAAGGAGAACTGACCGCCTCAGACGGTGCAGTCGACCCCGGCGACGTCCCGCGCGATGACGCACGCCGACGGATTGGACAACTTCCACGCACCGCCCTGGTCGATCCAGTAGATGTGGTGCGTCTTGGTCCCGAAGAGCGGGATGGTCACCGCGATCTGCGCGTCCACCTGGTTTCCGTTGAGCACCGGATTCTGTACCTGCCAGTCGACCATGCCGCTGTAGGCGTTGAGCCGGTTGGCGATGTTGTCGGTGGTGGGCACCGCGGCATCCCCGCCGGCGAGCTTGGCGGCACGCGTGGCGGCCGGGGCACCCGTGTTGAGCACCTGCTGCAACTCCGAGGTCAGTTCCTCGGCGCTGGGCGCCGCGGGTGCCGCCCACGCCACACCCGTCGCGTTTATGACCCCCACCGCCAACATCGACAACGCAGCCACTGCAGCACGCATGAACGAACCTTTCCGAAAACAAATGAGCCGACCCGTCGCACACCTGACCACGCCGGAGGCTTCCCGACAAGACCTACGTCCCGGCGAGCAACGCCCGGCCGCTGGTGAACCGCCGCGGTTCGCCGCTCAGCGGGTCCTCGAATTCCAGCGTCTGCGCCAGCAGTTGCAGCGGGCGGCTGAAATCGTCGGCCGCCACCTCGAGCACGTCCGGGTACAGCGAGTCGTTGTCGATCGGCACACCGAGCGACGCCATGTGCACGCGCAGTTGGTGAGTGCGCCCGGTGCGCGGGGTCAGCCGGTACAACCCGCCGGAGAGGTGTTCGACGTAGGTTTCGGCGTTCGGTTCTCCGGGCTCCTCGTAGGCCTGTAAACGGCCGCGCTCCTTGCTGATCCGGCTGCGCACCACCGCCGGGAGGTCGACCGTGGGTGTGCCGGTCGCGCGCGCCAGATAGATCTTGCGGGTCTTCTGTGCGGCGAACAGGGTCTGGTACGCGCCGCGCAGCTCTCGCCGTGCCGTGAACAGCAACACTCCGGCGGTCAGCCGGTCCAGGCGGTGCGCGGGGCTCAGCTCCGGCAGACCGAGTTCACGCCGCAGCCGTACCACCGCGGTCTGCACGACATGCCCGCCGCGGGGCATGGTGGYCAGGAAGTGTGGCTTGTCGACCACCACGATGTCGTCGTCGCGGTGCAGGATCGGCATCTCGAACGGGACGGGCACCTCGTCGGGCAGGTCGCGGTACAGGTAGACGAACGCGCCGGGAGGCAGCACCGTCGACGCGCCGACCACCGCACCGTCCGCGCAAACCACCTCCCCGGCAAGCACTTTGGTGGCCGCAGCCTCGCCGAATCGGTCGGCCAGTTCGACGAGAACCGCGCCGCCMCGAAGGCGGACACGGGTAGGTCCCAGCCCGTCGCGGTCGGGCAACGGGGCGCTCAATTCAGCGGCACCGGTTCCAGGATCTCGGCGCGCGCCTCGGGGGCCGCCGCGCGAAGTGCGTCCGCGGACTCGTCGTCGGGCTCCTGCTGCGATTGCACCTCGGCCTCGACCCGGGCCAGGTAGGTTGCGACCTCGCGGTCGATATCCTCGGCGCTCCAACCGAGCACGGGCGCAATGACTTCGGCAACCTCGCGGGCGCAGTCCACGCCGCGGTGCGGGTACTCGATGGAGATCCGCGTCCGTCTGGCCAGGACGTCCTCCAGGTGCAGCGCCCCCTCGGCCGCCGCGGCGTACACCGCCTCCACCTTCAGATACACCGGGGCGTCGGTGATCGGTTCCAGCAGTTCGGGTTTGCCCTCGGCAGTCGAGAGCACCTCGCTGATCAGCGAACCGTAGCGGTCGAGCAGATGACGCACGCGGTACGGGTGCAGACCGTAATGGGTGCCGACGTGTTCGGTCTGGTTCACCAGCGCGAAGTATCCGTCGGCGCCCACCAGCGGCACCTTCTCGGTGATGGACGGCGCCACCCGGGTGGGCACGAATTCGGCGGCCGCGTCGATCGCGTCCTGCCCCATCACCCGGTAGGTGGTGTACTTACCGCCTGCGATGGCGACCAGGCCCGGTGAGGGCACCGCGACGGCGTGCTCGCGCGACAGCTTCGACGTCGACTCGCTCTCACCGGCCAGCAGCGGACGCAGGCCCGCGTACACGCCGTCGATGTCGTCGTGGGTCAGCGGGGTGGCCAGCACCGTGTTGACATGGCCGAGGATGTAGTCGATGTCGGCCTTGGTCGCCGCCGGGTGCGCGAGATCGAGATTCCAGTCGGTGTCGGTGGTGCCGATGATCCAGTGCGTGCCCCACGGGATGACGAACAGCACCGACTTCTCGGTGCGCAGGATGATCGCGACCTCGCTGACGACACGGTCGCGTGGGACCACGATGTGCACACCCTTGGAGGCGCGCACCCGGAATCGGCCGCGCTCCTTGGACAATGCCTGGATCTCGTCGGTCCACACACCGGTGGCGTTCACCACGACGTGCCCGCGGACCTCGGTGACCGCACCGTTCTCGGAGTCGCGCACCTTGACCCCGGTCACCCGGTCACCCTCGCGCAGCAGCGCGACGACCTGGGTGGAGGTGCGCACCACGGCACCGTAGTGCGCCGCGGTGCGGGCCACCGTCATGGTGTGCCGGGCGTCGTCGACGACGGTGTCGTAGTAGCGGATTCCGCCGATGAGTGAACTGCGCTTGAGCCCGGGCGCCAGCCTCAAGGCGCCCGCCCGCAGCAGATGCTTCTGCGCCGGAACAGATTTCGATCCACCCAGCTGGTCGTAGAGGAAGATGCCCGCCGCGATGTAGGGGCGCTCCCAGACCCGCTTGGTCAGCGGGAACAGGAACGGCAGCGGCTTGACCAGATGCGGCGCCAGCGTGGTGAGCGACAATTCGCGTTCGTGCAGCGCCTCGCGCACCAGGCCGAATTCCAGCTGTTCCAGGTAGCGCAGGCCGCCGTGGAACATCTTCGAGCTCCGGCTGGAGGTGCCCGACGCGAAGTCGCGGGCCTCGACGAGGGCGACCTTCAGGCCGCGGGTCGCGGCGTCCAGGGCCGCACCGGCACCGACCACACCACCACCGATGACGACGACGTCGAACTGTTCGCTGCCGAGCCGTTCCCAGGCGGTCGCCCGCTGGGTGGGCCCGAGCCGAGCTTGAGCAGTGCCTGAGATCGGGTCGGTCACGATTACGAGCCTACGTTGCACGACCGCACGGTGTGGGGCGTCAGCGCCCAGACCTCGCCTTTAGTCGAGGTCGTCGTGAGCCATCAGCCGGCGCGCGGCCTCCACGGTCGAACCGGACAGCGACGGGTACACCGACAGGGTCTGGGCCAGGTCGGTCACCGTCAGGTTGTTCTGGACGGCCAACGCGATCGGCAGGATGAGCTCGGAGGCGATCGGCGCGACGACCACGCCGCCGATCACCACACCGGTGGCGGGCCGGCAGAAGATCTTGACGAAGCCGCGCCGCAGCAGCGACATCTTCGCCCTGGCGTTGGTGGTCAGCGGCAGCATCAGGGTGCGGGCGGGGACTGCGCCGCTGTCGATCGCGGTCTGCGGGACGCCGACGGCGGCGATCTCCGGGCGGGTGAACACCGCGGCGGCCACCGTACGCAGCCGGATCGGCGACACGCCTTCGCCGAGTGCGTGGTACATCGCGATGCGGCCCTGCATGGCGGCCACCGAGGCCAGCGGCAGCAAGCCGGTGCAGTCACCGGCGGCGTAGATGCCGGGCGCGGTGGTCCGCGACACCCGGTCCACGCTGAGATAGTTGCCCGCTCCGAGCTCGATACCGACCCGCTCCAGTCCCAGGCCCCCGGTGTTGGGCACCGAACCCACCGTCATCAGGGCGTGGCTGCCCTCGACCACGCGTCCGTCGGCCATCGCCACCTTGATGCCGTTGTCGGTACGGGTCACCGAGTCGGCGCGGGCGTTCTTCACCAGCTTCACGCCGCGCTCGGCGAAGGCCTCCTCCAGCACGGCGGCGGCGTCGGAGTCCTCGTGCGGCAGGATCTGGTCGCGGCTGGCCACCACCGTCACCTTCACCCCGAGCTCGGTGTAGGCGCTGCAGAACTCGGCGCCGGTCACGCCCGAACCCACGATCACCAGGTGCTCGGGCAGTTCGGTCAGGTCGTAGAGCTGGCGCCAGTTCAGGATGCGCTCGCCGTCGGGCCGGGCGTTGGGCAGCACCCGCGGGGTGGCGCCGGTGGCGATCAGCACCACATCGGCCTTGAGCACCCCGGTCTTGCCGTCGGTGGTGGTGACCTTGACCCGGTGGGCCGCCATGCCGGGCACGTCGTCGACGAGCTCACCGCGCCCGCGCACGACCGAGACCCCGCTGCTCAGCAGCTGGGAGCCTATATCGGCCGACTGCGACCTGGCCAGCGTCTTGACCCTGTTGTGGATGTCGGCGAGGGAAATCTTGGCATCGTCGATGGCGATGTCGAAGCCCAGACCGTTGGCGCGGCGCAGCTCGGTGCGCACACCGGTGGACGCGATGAAGGTCTTGGACGGGACGCAGTCGAACAGGACGCAGGCGCCGCCGATGCCGTCGGAGTCGATGACGGTCACCTGTACGGCCGGTCCGCGGGCCGCGGCGACGAGGGCTGCCTCATATCCGGCGGGACCGCCGCCGATGATCACGATGCGGGTTGGCACGGTGATAAACGTAGTGGGTCACTGCGCTCGAGCCCACATGACTGATCCGCCGGGTCGCTGCGCCCCTGCCCGCCGCGCCTATCTCCCGGGTCGCTGGGCTCCTGCCCGCCGTACCCCTTAAAGTTGGGCGCGTGCCGCTCTACGCCGCTTACGGATCGAACATGCATCCGGAACAGATGCTGCAGCGGGCTCCGCATTCACCGATGGCGGGGACCGGCTGGCTGTATGGCTGGCGGCTGACCTTCGGCGGCGAGGACCTCAGCTGGGAGGGCGCGTTGGCGACCCTGGTCGAGGATCCGTTGTCCCGGGTGTTCGTCGTGCTCTACGACATGACTCCCGAGGACGAGGAGAACCTGGACCGCTGGGAAGGGTCCGAACTCGGCTTCCACAAGAAGATCCGCTGCCGGGTGGACCGGCTGACCTCGGACACCACCACCGACCCGGTGCTGGCCTGGCTGTACGTGGTGGACGCCTGGGAGGGCGGGGTGCCGTCCGCGCGCTACCTCGGCGTGATGGCCGACGCCGCGGAGATCGCCGGCGCCCCTGCCGAGTACGTGCACGATCTGCGCATCCGCCCCGCGGGCAACGTCGGGCCCGGCACCTAGACCCCTCGGCTGACTCGCAATGTCACCCTGACAGCGTCGCCGTGCCTATATATCCACGACGAGGCTGTCAGGCTGACATTGCGGCAAGTACTCGCACTAGACGAGGCCCGACTGCTCCACCAGGTTCACCATGGTGCGCACACCCACCGCCAGCGCCCGCTCATCCAGATCGAAGGTCGGCTGGTGCAGGTCCAGCTGCGCCCCCTGCCCCGACCAGACGCCCAGGCGTGCCATGGCGCCGGGCACTTCCTCCAGGTACCAGGAGAAGTCCTCGCCACCCCCGGACTGGTGGGTGTCGGCCAGCGCGGTCGGCCCGAGCGCCTCGATGGCGTGGGTGAGGATGCGGGTGGACACCTCTTCGTTGACCACCGGCGGTACGCCACGGCGGTAATTCACGCTGTACTCCACGGCCAACGGCGCCAGCAATGACGAAACAATCTCGTGGACAAGCGATTCCAGTGTCAGCCAGGTCTCGCGGCTGGAGGTCCGGATGGTGCCCGCCAGCGTGCCGGTCTGCGGGATCGCATTGGCCGCCACCCCTGCGTTGACTGCACCCCACACCATGACGGTGCTCTTGCGGGGGTCGATACGCCGCGACAGCACCCCGGGCACACCGGTGATCAGGGTGCCCAGTGCGTACACCAGGTCACCGGTCAGGTGCGGCCGCGACGTGTGGCCGCCGGGCGAATGTAGGGTGATCTCGATCGAATCGGCCGCCGAGGTGATCGGACCGAGCCGCACCGCGACCTTGCCCACCTCCAGACGCGGATCGCAGTGCAGGGCGAAAATCCGTGCCACACCGGTCACCGCTCCGGCCGCGACCGCGTCGATCGCACCGCCGGGCATCAGTTCCTCGGCGGGCTGGAAGATCAGCCGCACGCCGACCGGCAGTTCGGGAGCCGATGCCATGGCCAGCCCGGCGCCGAGCAACACGCTGGTGTGCCCGTCATGCCCGCAGGCATGCGCCACGCCGGGAACCGTCGAGGAGAACGGCAGCCCGGTGCGCTCCGCCATCGGCAGGGCATCCATATCGGCACGCAGTGCCACGCGTGGACGGTCCTCGGGCCCGAAATCACATGTCAGGCCGGTCCCCCCGGGCAGCACCTTGGGGTTCAGGCCGGCGTCGGCCAGTCGGGTCGCGACGAATTCGGTGGTCGCGAACTCCTGGCGGCCGAGTTCGGGATGGGCGTGGATGTGGCGGCGCCAGGCGACCAGCTCATCGTGGTGGGCGGCCAGCCACGCGTCGGTGTGTTCCCGCAAGGTCATGACGCCCTCCGCCGGGCCTGTGCCTCCAGCACCCGACCGCGTTCGGTGTCGTTCTGCGCCAGGGCAACGACGGTGCGCGCCAACATGATCGACCCGTCGATGACGGCTTTGTCGGCGCTGGGCCCGGCAGCGGCGGCCGCGAACTGCGGCTGGTGCAGCGAGGCACCGCCGGCATCGATGCTCACCACCGGGTGGATGCCCGGCAGCACCTGGGTGACGTTGCCCATATCGGTACTCCCCAACGGCAAGGCCGCCTCCAATTCCACCGGCAGCGGATGCCGGCCATTGCGGATCATCTCGGCACGGAACACCTCGGCCAGGAAACGGTCGGGCGCCAGCGCGTCATAAGGCGGCGCGGTCTCCCGGACACCGTGTTCGCAGCCGGTGGCCACCGCGCCGGACTCGAAACAGCCGGCCATTTTGGCCTCCAGCAGGCGCAGCGAATTCATGTCGGTGGCACGCATCGTGTACTTCATTTCGGCATGTGCGGGAATGACATTGGTGGCCTGACCGCCGTTGGTGACGATGCCGTGCATCATCTGCCCGGGCGCGAGCTGCTGGCGCAGCAACCCGACGGCCACCTGGGCGACGGTGACCGCGTCGGCGGCGTTGATACCCAGGTAGGGCGCGACCGCGGCATGCGACTCACGCCCCGTGTAGCTGACCGCCACCTCGGAGAGTGCCAGCGAACGGGCCGCGGCCATATCGGCGGGCCCCGGGTGCAGCATGACCGCCGCGGCGATGTCATCGAACGTTCCGGCGTTGAGCAGCAACACCTTTCCGCCACCGGCCTCCTCGGCGGGGGTGCCGATGAGGACGACCGTCAGATCCAGTTCGTCGGCCACCTCGGCCAACGCCAGCGCGGTGCCCACCGCCGAGGCGGCGATGATGTTGTGCCCGCAGGCGTGCCCCATCTCGGGCAGCGCGTCGTATTCGGCGCAGATACCGATCACCAGGGACCCACTGCCGAACTCGGCGCGGAACGCGGTGTCGAGCCCGCCGGGCGCGGCCTGGACGGCGAAGCCACGTTCGGCGACCAGCGCCTGGGTCTTGGCGCAGCTGCGGTGCTCGTCGAACGCGAGCTCCGGTTCGGCGTGGATATCGTGCGACAGTGCGACGAGGTCATCGCGGCGGCGGTTGACGGCGTCCTCGACGATCGACGACGCGCTACCCGTGGACATCCTGGCAGTATCTCACTCGTGTCAGATCCCCAGACGGCCGCCAACGACGCCGCCACCGCGATCAGCGAACAGACCGGGGTGCCCGCCCACGACATCGCCGTGGTCCTCGGGTCGGGATGGGCGCCGGCGCTGAGCGCGCTGGGCGAGCCGTCCGCGTCCGTGGCGATGGCCGACCTGCCCGGATTCACCCCGCCCACCGCGGCCGGGCACCGCGGTCAGGTGCATTCGGTCACCATCGGTGCACACCGCGTGCTGGTGCTCGTCGGGCGCATCCACGCCTATGAGGGCCACGACCTGCAACATGTGGTGCATCCGGTCCGGACCGCGTGTGCCGCCGGGGCCGGCACCGTCATCCTCACCAACGCCGCGGGCGGGCTGCGCCCCGAGTACAGCGTCGGCCAGCCGGTGCTCATCAGCGATCACCTGAATCTGACGGCCCGCTCTCCGCTGGTCGGCGCGCAGTTCGTCGACCTGGTCGACGCCTACGCCCCGCGTCTGCGCGCGATCGCCCGCGAGATCGATCCGACGCTGGCCGAAGGCGTGTACGCCGGGCTGCCCGGGCCGCACTACGAAACGCCCGCCGAGATCCGAATGCTGCGGACCGTGGGCGCCGATCTGGTCGGCATGTCCACGGTGCACGAGACGATCGCCGCGCGCGCCGCCGGCGCCGAGGTGCTGGGCGTGTCGCTGGTGACGAACCTGGCCGCGGGCATGACGGGTCAGCCGCTCAGCCACGACGAGGTGCTGGAAGCGGGCCGGCAGTCGGCGGCCAGGATGGGCGCGCTGCTGGCCGGGGTCATCGCCCGGCTTTAGCCGGTGAGGTACCGCTGCAGCGTGGGCCCGATCCACTCGACCAGCTCGTGGCGCGTCATCTCACGCAGCGGCGGGAATGCCAGCACGTATCGGCACAGCGCCATGCCGAGCACCTGCGAAGCGGCCAGGCTGGCCCGCTTGGGCGCCTGCTCCGCGTCGGCGACGGTCTTCATGATCACCGGCGCCAGTTGGGCCGCGAAGATGGTCCGCATCCGTTCCGCGACAGCCTCATTGGTGACGCCGGCCCGCAGCAGGATGAGCAGTGCCTCGTCGCGTTCCCAGCGCTCCACGAAGTGGTCGGCCAGCGCGGCGCCGATCCCCTCGACGGGGACCTGCGTCAGGTCCGGCAGTTCGAGGTCGAATTCCGCAGCCGCGGCGAACAGATTCTCCTTGTTGCCGTAGTAGCGCATCACCATCGACGGATCGATTCCGGCATCGGCGGCGATGGCCCGGATGGTGGCGCGCTCGTAGCCGTCCGCGGCGAAGCGTTCCCTGGCCGCGGCGAGGATCACCGCCTTGGTCTCGATGGCCGGTCGTCTCATGTCAACGATTGTAGGCCAACAAGTGTTGACATTGAGCCCATGGGCGACCTACCGTTGTCAACAGATGTTGGCCAACAGTTGTTGACAAAGGAGTCGAGATGTCCCCATCCATGACAGACGTACTGGTGGTCGGTGCCGGCCCGGTCGGCCTCACCGCCGCGATCGTGCTCACCCAACGCGGCCACACGGTGACGCTGGTCGACGGTCAACCCGAGGGTGCCAACACCTCACGAGCGGCGGTGGTGCACTCCCGCACCCTCGAATTACTGGAGCCCTACGGCGTGACGCCGGACCTCGTCGCCCGCGGCCTGCACACACCCCGGTTCGCGATCCGGGACCGGGACGCACTGCTCATCGCGATCCCGTTCAGCACCTTGCCGACTCCGTACCCTTACACGCTGATGATCTCGCAGGCCGACACCGAGGCCCTGCTGCTCAAGCAACTGGAGAACCTCGGCGGGCGCGTCCTGCGGCCCGCCACTCTGACGGGAGTCGAGCAGGGTGCCGACGGGGTACTGGCCACGTTCGCCGACGGGCATCAGATCCGGGCCCGCTACCTGATCGGCGCCGACGGCGTGCACAGCACCATCCGCGAACACCTCGCCATCCCCTTCACCGGCAGCACCTATGCCGAATCGTTCGCATTGGCCGACGTGCGCCTGTCCGGGGGCGTCCCCGCCGACGAGGTGATCCTCTACTTTTCTCCGACCGGCCTCGTGGTGCTCGCACCACTGCCCGACGACCGGTACCGCATCGTGGCCACCGTCGAGGACGCCCCGGCACTGCCCGACACCGCATTCGTGCAAGGGCTGCTCGATGAGCGCGGCCCGCAGGACAAGCCCGTCGTCGTCGAGGAAGTGCTGTGGGGCTCGCGGTTCCGGGTGCACCACCGGATCGCCGACACGTTCCGCAGTGACCGGATCCTGCTCGCCGGGGACGCCGCTCATGTCCATTCGCCCGCCGGTGGGCAAGGCATGAACCTCGGTATCGAAGATGCGGTCGCGGCCGGTGAATGCCTGTCCCGGGTGCTGCACGGTGAGCCGGAGACGCTGCTGGACGCCTACGCCACCCAGCGTCGTGAAGTCGCCGGCCGGGTCGTGCAACTGGCCGACCGGCTCACCGACTTGGCCACCCTGTCCGCGCGCAAACGCCCCTTACGCAACGCCATGATGCGGCTCGCCGGGAGGCTGCCCGCGGTGCGCCGCCGCCTCGCGGTCCGACTGTCCGGCCTGGACCGGCGCTGAGAGGCGGACGATCATGCCGGCCAACGGTGTTGCTGCACAGCAGATCAGGTACCGACGAGAACCGCGCGCGGCCGGAAGCGGTCACTGACCCGCACGATCGCCTTGGCCAGGAACGGTGCGGCGAACAGCATCAACAGGATGCGCACCACCTGCGCGGCGATGATGAAGGTGACGTTGGAGCCGGTCTCGACAGCGGTGGCCAGGACTGCGTACACCCCGCCCGGGCTGGTGGCCAGATACCCCTCCAGCGGGGTCAGGCCGGCGAAGTGGGCCAGCAGCGCGCCGAGACCGGCGGTCGCGACGGTCAGCACCACGATCAGTGCCAGCGCCGCAGGAAGAGTGCGTCCGACCGCACGCAGCGAATCGCGGGTGAACGCGACGCCGGCCTGCCAGCCGATCACCAGGTAGCCGACCTGAACCAGCACGGCGGGCACGCTCAAGTCGAACGGCACCCCGCTCAGTTGCCACACCACGGTCAGCGCCAACGGCCCGAGCAGGCCCGCGCCGGGCAGCCGGATCAGCTTGCCGGCCGTGGCCCCGACCAACACCAGACCGACGAGTACCAGGACGCTGAGGTACCAAGGCGCCGAGGAGGTTTGATCGGCCAGTGCGCCATGGTGGGTCCGCTCGGCGCGGTAGATCAGTGTGACGACGATGGGCATGGAGGCCGTCACCAGCGCCACCCGCAGGTACTGCACGACGGCCACGACGCGGTCGTCGGCGCCGAGTTCGCGTGCGATGGCCACCAGGCCGGAAGCGCCGCCGGCAACCATGGCCAACGATCCGGTCAGCGGACTCACGTCACGGCGCAGGCCGAGCAGGGCGCCGAAGACCACGCTGATGAGCAGGGTCGCCACGGCCACACCGAGCACGATCATCCAGTGCGGACCCAGTGCGCCCACGGCGTCGCGCGACACCATGGTCCCGATGTAGACGCCGAGCACGCCCTGCGCGGCGATGCCCACTGTGCGTGGCACCGCCGCGGGGGCCAGGTTCGCCAGCGCAAGGACGATGCCGACCACGAGGGCGGCGAACAGGCCTGCCGAGGGCACGCCGAGGGCGGTGAGCGGAACGGTGGCCGCCACGCTGACCGCCGCCAGCAGGATCCACTTCGCCAGTCCGCGCCACTTCCTCATCAACCAGCACTCCTCTCGATAGCAAGTATGCCCTTGTAATTGCGCTGCGACAAACTGCGATATTCCCCCTAATTGACAAGGTATAACTTGGTATATGGCGCAGCCCGACACCTCGACAGCGACCGAACTGCGGGAATCGGTGATGGCGGTCGCACGTCAACTGCGACGTCACCGACCCGATCACGGCCTGACCCTGAGCCAGATGCAGGTCCTCGCGGAGGTGACCCGCACCGGCGCCGCCACCCCGGCCGAACTGGCCGCCAGGATGCAGGTGCGCGTGCAGTCCCTGACCGACAGCATCAACGGGTTGGCCGCCGCCGGGCTGGTGTCCCGCCGCGCCGATGACGGCGACCGGCGACGACAGCTCGTCGAGCTCACCGACGACGGCACCGCGCTACTGGCCGCCGACCGCGCCGAGCGGGACGCCTGGCTGGACTCCTCGATGCGGGAGAACCTCACCGAGTTGGAGTTCGGGCTGCTGTTGCTGGTGGCCCCGGTGTTGCGCAAGCTCGCCGACGCCGAGGCAGGCACAATCGGGACATGACGTCGGCACAGGACTGGATCGCGCATGACCCCGACCCCGTCACCGCCGCAGAACTGGCCGCCTGCGATGCCGATGAGTTGGCCCGGCGGTTCGCGCATCCACTGACCTTTGGCACCGCCGGATTGCGTGGGCCGCTGCGCGGTGGACCGGACGGTATGAACCTGGCCGTCGTGATGCGCACCACCTGGGCGCTGGCACAGGTGCTCAAGGATCGTTGCCTGGGTGGCTCACCGGTGGTGGTCGGCCGCGACGCCCGGCACGGATCCGAGGAGTTCGCCAGGGCAGCGGCCGAAGTTCTTGCCGCCGAGGGCTTTACCGTCACCCACCTCTACACGCCGGCGCCCACACCGGTGGTGGCGTTCGCCGTACGTCGCCTCGGCGCGGCGGCCGGCGTGCAGATCACCGCGTCGCACAATCCGCCGGCGGACAACGGCTACAAGGTGTTCGCCGACGGCGGCCTGCAGATCATCTCCCCCACCGACCGGGAGATCGAGTCGGCGATCACGCGGGCCCCGCACGCCGACGAAATCGCCCGCACCCCGGTGGAACCCGCGGGCGCCGAGCTGGTGGCGGCCTACCTGGAGCGCGTCGCGACGGTGCGGCGGTCAGCCGGAGAGGTCCGGGTGGCGCTCACCGCGATGCACGGTGTCGGAGGCGAGTTCGCCCTGGATGCATTGGCTTTGGCGGGCGTCGATGATGTGCACGTGGTGGATGCGCAGTTTGCGCCCGATCCGGACTTCCCCACCGTCGCGTTCCCCAACCCCGAAGAGCCCGGCGCCACCGACCTGCTGCTGACGTTGGCCGCCGACGTCGGTGCCGACGTCGCGATCGCGTTGGATC
>NZ_JBFUKN010000046.1:0-44592 GCF_056400845.1 Mycobacterium sp. P4_H6
CAACCATGCAGCGGGCGCGGCACGAGAAGGTCTTGGGCCGACTGGCAAGAGCTGAATGCAGCGAAACACGCCGGGTCATCGAGGGACCGGACGCTGTATTGGGTATGACCCCATCCATGTGGAAAGTGATTCGGGACGTCGAGGCGCCCGCAGACACCGTGTGGCGGATTCTGACCGATCTCGAAGCCTGGCCGCGTTGGGGACTGACGGTGTTCAGGGCAGAACTCGACGGCACCGCGTTCCTGCTGGGCGCGACGGGGCGGGTGTGGACACCGGTCGGTGTCCCGCTGCCGTTCGTGATCTCTGAATTCGATCCCGGCCGGACCTGGGGTTGGGATGTGGCCGGGGTACCCGCCACCCGGCACGGCGTGCGGCCGACCGACGGCGGCTGCCGGGTCTGGATGAGCGCGCCGGTGTGGGCGCCAGTCTATTTGCCGGTCCTGGAGGTCGCGGTGCGCCGGATCGCGAAGATGGCTCAGTAGAAGGGAGCTCAGCGAAGCGAGGCCCACTGAAAAGGCGCGGCTCAGTGAAAGGTGTAACCACCGTCCGGGAACAGCGTGGACCCGGTGGTGGACGGATTCAGCAGCAGATAGCCGACGGTCTGGGCGATCTCGTCCTCGGTGCTCAGCCGACCCAGCACCGTGGCCGTCCGGTAGGAGGCGAACGCCGCGTCCCGCACCTCGGCATCGCGGCGGGCCCACAGGGCGCCGTCCACCGTGCCGGGGGCGATCGCGTTGACGCGGATGGGACTGAGTTCGACGGCGAGTCCACGCGCCAGCCCCTCGATCGCGGAGTTGGCGGCGCTGTAGGCAGGCGCCGGGCCGGCGGGCCGGGCCCCGGCCGCACCGGACATCAGTACCACCGACGCATCGGCGGCGAGTTTCGGTAGCGCGGCCTTCACGGCGCGGTACTGGCCCCAGAACTTGGAGTCGAAGGCCGTTGCGGCATCGGCGACCGAAAGCTCTGCCAGCGGACCGGTGACGTACGTGGCCGCGGTGGTCAATAGTCCGTGCACCGTGGCGATTTCGGCGAAGAACCCGTCGATGCTCGCCGGGTCCGAGGTGTCGACCACACCCCACTCGGCCGCCTCACCCAACTGATCGGCGGCATCGCGAAGCGTGGCCGCGGTGCGACCGCCGAGCACCACCCGACCACCGGCGGCGGTGACGAGACGCGCGACCGCCAAACCGATCCCCGAGCCACCGCCGATGAGGACGACGGTACGACCGGCAAAAGCACTCTCCGACAACAGATATGGCATGACCTCAGGCTAGAGGCCGCCACCCGGACCCGCCCCGGTTCAGATCACTCGGATCTCAGCTGCAGACCGCGCCGACCGCCGCCGAACCGACCAGCTTGGTGTACTTGGCGAGCACGCCGGTCTTGTACACCGGGGGCAACGGCTCGAAACCAGCCTTGCGGGACTCGAATTCGGCCTCGTCGACGAGCAGATCGAGGGTGCCGTTGGCGACATCGAGACGGATCCGGTCGCCGTCCTGCACGAAGGCGATCGGGCCGCCGTCCACCGCCTCGGGGGCGATGTGGCCGACGCACAGGCCGGTGGTGCCGCCGGAGAACCGGCCGTCGGTCATCAGTAGTACATCCTTGCCCAGCCCGGCGCCCTTGATCGCACCGGTGATGGCCAGCATCTCGCGCATACCCGGGCCTCCCTTGGGGCCCTCGTAGCGGATGACGACGACGTCGCCGTGCGTGATGGTGCCGTCCTCGAGTGCGTCCAGCGCCGCCCGCTCGCGCTCGAAAACCCGTGCGGTGCCCTCGAACACGTCGGAGTCGAATCCTGCGGACTTGACCACCGCGCCCTCCGGCGCCAGCGAGCCGTGCAAGATGGTGATGCCCCCGGTGGGGTGGATCGGGTTGTTCATGGCGCGGAGCACCTTGCCGTCCGGGTCCGGCGGCTCGATGTGGGCCAGGTTCTCGGCCATTGTCTCACCGGTGACGGTCAGGCAATCCCCGTGCAGCAGACCGGCATCGAGCAGCGCGCGCATCACCACCGGCACGCCGCCGATCTCGTCGACATGCTTCATCACGTAGGCGCCGAACGGTTTGACGTCGGCGAGGTGCGGAACCTTCTGCCCGACGCGGGTGAAGTCCGCCAGCGTCAGTTCGACCCCGGCTTCCCACGCGATGGCCAGCAGGTGCAGTACCGCGTTGGTGGAACCGCCGAACGCCATCACCACGGCAATGGCGTTCTCGAAGGCCTCCTTGGTGAGGATGTCGCGGGTGGTGATTCCGCGGCGCAGCATCCCGACCACCGCTTCACCGGACCTGCGCGCGTACTCGTCGCGGCGCTTGTCGATGGCGACCGGAGATGCACTGCCCGGCAAGGACATGCCCAGTGCTTCGGCGGCCGAGGCCATGGTGTTGGCGGTGTACATGCCGCCGCAGGCGCCCTCACCCGGACAGATGGCGCGCTCGATGATGTCGACGTCCTCACGCGACATCAGCCCGCGCGCGCACGCCCCCACCGCCTCGAAGGCGTCGATGATGGTGACTTCCTTCTCCGAGCCGTCGGTCAGCTTGGCCAGGCCCGGCATGATCGAGCCGTTGTACAGGAAGACGCTGGCCAGATTCAGCCGCGCCGCCGCCATCAGCATGCCGGGGATCGACTTGTCGCAGCCGGCCAGCAGCACCGACCCGTCGAGGCGCTCGGCCTGCATGACGGTCTCGACGCTGTCGGCGATCACCTCGCGGGACACCAGGGAGAAATGCATGCCCTCGTGGCCCATCGAGATCCCGTCGGACACCGAGATGGTGCCGAACTCCAGCGGGTAGCCGCCGCCGGCGTGCACGCCGGCCTTGACGGCCTGCGCCAGCCGCTGCAGGGACATGTTGCATGGGGTGATCTCGTTCCACGACGAGCCGACGCCGATCTGCGGTTTGGCCCAGTCGTCATCGCCCATGCCGACGGCGCGCAGCATGCCGCGGGCGGCGGTCTTCTCCAGGCCGTCGGTGACATCACGACTGCGCGGCTTGATGTCGATTTCGGCCGTGGTGGGAAGAGAATCAGAACCTGAGGGCATGAAAATAAGTATGCATTCGGCGTCGTTGCCAGCCCAAACTTATTGTCGATACCCCTCTGGGGTACCGGTAGCCTGGGCCCATGAGCCGAACGGGATTACTGGCAGCACTGGCGGTTGCTGCGCTGATCTCGGGCTGCGGCGGCCAGCAATCCACACCGACGGAGTCAGCCGGGGCGACGACGTCGGGGACCGCCACCCTGACGCCCGGGGTCAATGCCACCGACCGGGCCTTCGCCTACGGGATGCTGGCCCAGCGGCCGCAGATCGACCAACTGGTCCAACTGGCGCGCACCAACTCCGGGAACCCGTCGATGGTCGCGATGGCCGACACGCTGGCCGTCAGCGAACAGCAGCAGAGCGAGACCATCAACGCACTGCTCGTGCAGTGGACCGACGGCGAAGAGGGCGGCCAGGGCCCACCGCCCGCCGGCCCGACGCTGTTCGACCGCGGGGCCGTCGAGCGGCTCGGGTCGCTGCAAGGCCCGGAATTCGACAAACTATGGCTACAGGTCATGCTCAACCACCACCAGGCTGTGATGACCATGGCTTCCTCCGAGATCAGGGAGGGTGAGGACATCAACGCCAAGACGCTGGCGCAGGCGATCATCACCACCCGTCAGGAGGAGATCGTTCACATGCAGCAGTTGATGGGAGGCGGTCCGCGATGAGTGAGGCACCGGAGCACGGCTACTCGCCGCAGAAGGAGAACTACGCCAAACGGTTGCGGCGTATCGAAGGCCAGGTCCGTGGGATCGCCAAGATGATCGACGACGACAAGTACTGCATCGACATCCTGACCCAGATCAGCGCGGTCAACAGCGCGTTGCAGTCGGTCGCGCTGGGCTTGCTCGACGAGCACCTGGGCCACTGCGTCACCCAGGCCGTCGCCGAGGGCGGCGATCAGGCCGATGCGAAACTGGCCGAGGCATCGGCGGCGATCGCCCGCCTGGTGCGGTCCTAGCGGCCGCTGAGAGAGATCACAGTTGTAACGAACCACGGCCCGGTGGCGATCAAACTCCCAGGTCAGTGGTGCGGGTCGGACGGCGATGAGGGGTCCGTCCGGCCTCGCCAGGGGATAGCTCGTTCCCCTGCTATGACACACTGGTCTGCAGATATGCCTGTGGAGGTGACATATGGCGCAGCGGACGAGAAGCACACTCGCCAGCGCGTTCTTGGCGGCCGGATTGGTCGTCGGACTTGGTTTCGGCAGCCCGGCTGCCTCGGCGGAACCCCCGGCGCCACCGCCGGCACCGGCGTTCCCCAATCCGTTCGCACCGCCGCCGGCGGCTGAACCCGACCCGTTCGCACCGGTCGGCGGCCCCGGTGCGGTGCCCCTGGCGATCCCGGAGGGCACCCCGGCCGGGCAGAACCCGAACCCCTTCATCGGGCTGCCGCCGTTCGTCCCGCCGTCCTTCAACCCGGTGAACGGGTCGATCGCGGGCGCGGCGAAGCCGATCTACATCAACTTCCAGCGGCCCATCGCCAACCGGCAGATGGCACAGGACGCGGTGCACATCACGTCCAACCCGCCGGTRCCCGGCCGGTTCTACTGGGTCACCGATACCCAGCTGCGCTGGCGGCCCCAGGACTTCTGGCCGAAGGGCGCCGTCGTCAGCATCGACGCCGCGGGCACCAAGTCGACATTCACTGTCCCGGAGCAGCTCGTCGCGACCATCGACGACGCCACCAAGACGATGACGGTGATGCGCGACGGCGAGCAGGTCAAGGAGTTCCCGGTGTCCATGGGCAAGGCGGGCAACGACACCAAGAACGGCACCTACTACGTGCTGGAGAAGTTCGCCGACATGGTGATGGACTCCTCGACCTACGGGGTGCCGGTGGATTCCGACGACGGGTACCGGACCAAGGTCAAGGACGCCGTGCGCATCGACAACAGCGGCATCTTCGTGCACGGTGCACCGTGGTCGGTGGGCTCGCAGGGCGAATCCAATGTCAGCCACGGTTGCATCAATCTCAGCCCGGCCGACGCGAAGTGGTTCTTCGACAACTTCGGCAGCGGCGACGCGGTGGTCATCAAGAACACCGACGGCGGGCTCTACAACCAGCCCGATGGCGCGTCGGATTGGCAGATGTTCTAGCCACCCGGCCGCAACGCGAAAATCCCCCGAAACCTCCAGGTTTCGGGGGATTTCTCGTTCTGTGCCTCAGCTCCAGATGCGAACGCGGCGTTCCGGCTCCAGATAGAGGGCATCGTCGGTGCCGACCTCGAACGCGTCGTAGAACGCGTCGATGTTGCGGATGACGCCGTTGCAGCGGAACTCCGGCGGCGAATGCGGGTCGGTGGCCAGCCGGCGGATCGCTTCGGCATCACGCGATTTCGTGCGCCACACCTGCGCCCAGCCGAACAGCACCCGCTGCACACCGGTGAGTCCGTCGATCACCGGCGGCTCCTCACCATCGAGCGACAGCTCGTAGGCCAGCAGCGCGATGGACAGCCCGCCCAGATCGCCGATGTTCTCCCCGACGGTGAACGCGCCGTTGACGTGATGCGAAGCGTCCAGGCTGCGAGGTGTGAATGCCTCGTACTGATCGATCAGAGCGGTGGTGCGATGGCCGAACTCGGTGCGGTCGGTGTCGGTCCACCAGTCGACGAGGTTGCCGTCACCGTCGTACTTGGCGCCCTGATCATCGAATCCGTGCCCGATCTCATGCCCGATGACCGCGCCGATCCCACCGTAGTTGGCGGCATCGTCGGCCCCGGCGTCGAAGAACGGCGGCTGCAGAATCGCTGCCGGGAAGACGATCTCGTTCATGCCCGGGTTGTAGTAGGCGTTGACCGTCTGCGGCGTCATGAACCATTCGTCATGGTCGACCGGGCCGCCGAGCTTGGCCAGGTCGCGGTCGTACTCCAGTGCGTACCCACGCTGGTAGTTGCCGTACAGGTCGGTCCGGTCGACGACGAGCGCCGAATAGTCGCGCCAGCGTGCGGGATAGCCGATCTTCGGGGTGAACTTGTCCAGCTTGGCCAGCGCGCGTTCCCGGGTCTCGGGAGTCATCCAGGCCAGGTTGGTGATGCTGACCCGGTAGGCCTCGCGCAGATTGGCCACCAGCTCGTCCATCCGGGTCTTGGCCTCGGGCGGGAAGTGGCGCTCCACGTACAGCTTTCCGACGGCGTCACCCATCAGGTTCTCGACCAGACCGACACCGCGCTTCCAGCGGTCGCGGATCTCCTCGGTGCCGCTGAGTGTCTTGCCGTAGAACGCGAAGTTCTCGGCCACCAACTCGTCGGTGAGCAGTGATGCGCGCGAGCTGATCACCCGCCAGCTCAGCCACTGCTTCCAGTCCTCCAGCGATTCACCCGACCACAGCGCCGCGAACGCGGTCAGGTAGTCGGGCTGGCGCACCACCACTTCCTCGGGGGCCGCCCCGAGCGCACTCACCCAACCGGACCAGTCGAATCCCGGTGCTTCGGTGGGTAGTTCGGTGAAAGCGCGCAGGTTGTAGGTGAGGTCGGCGTCGCGGCGCTTCACCACATCCCAGTGCGCGGCCGCCAGCTTGGTCTCCAGCGCGACGATGCGCGCGGCGGTGTTCTCCCATTCACCGGCGTACTCCTCGCCGTGCACCAGGGCGAACATCCGCGCGATATGGGCGGGGTAGCCGGACAGGATCTCGGCGTGCGAGGCGTCGCGATAGTAGGACTCGTCGGGCAGCCCCAGCCCGGACTGCGACATGTGCAGCAGGTAACGGGTGGAATCCTTGGAGTCGGTGTCGACGTAGACGCCGGTGCCGCCGCCGATCCCGGTCCGCTGCAGCCGGCCCAGCACATCTGCCAGTGCCTCCCGGTCGGAGGCGGCCGCGATGGTGGCCAGCTCGGCCTGTAGCGGGGCGACGCCGACCCGGGCGACGGTGTCGGTGTCCATGAAGCTGGCGTACAGGTCGCCTATCCGCGCCGCATCGGGCCCGTCCGCCGAGGATGCGGAGGTGATGATGTCGCGGACCTGTTCCTCGGCCCGATCGGCCAGGGTGCGGAACGCGCCGTCGGTGGCCCGATCGGCGGGAATGTCGTATTCGGCGAGCCAGCGGCCGTTCACGTGGCCGAACAGGTCATCCTGGGGACGCACCTGGGAGTCGACGAAACGCAGATCGATACCGGAACGAATATCACTATCCAGAGTCACTCTCACATCCTGCCAGAGCCTGCGACCCGGGCACCGGTAGCCTCACGGCCATGCCTGATGAGCAAACCCGGGGGCTGTCCGCTTACGGCATCGCCGCGATCGTGTTCGGTGTGCTCGGGGTGGCCGCCGCGGTCCTGGGAACGATGATCTGGTCCGGACACCGCGACGACGTCACCGAACGGGTGCACCAGACCGAGGTGCTGCAGGCCGCGGCGGACTGGACCGGTCTGCTGATCAACCTGAACAAGGACTCGGCTGCACAGAACCTGCAGCAGCTGCGCGACGGCACCGTCGGCCAGCTCAACGTGGAGTTCGACAAGACCACGGCGCCGTTCACCAGTCTGGTGGCCAAGCTGGATTCCAAGACCGTCGGCCAGGTCGAGTCCGTGTCGATCGAGACGCTGCACCACCAGGCCGGGGATGCGCAGGGCCGGCCGCCCGAGGACTCCCAACCCGAGCTGGACTCGGTGGCCTCGCGCACCGACACCGTGCTGGTGGTGGCGACCTCGGTGAACCAGAATGCCGGCGCGGAGCCGACGACCGTGCGCTGGAATCTGCGTCTGGATGTGGCCGACGTGGACGGCAAACTGCTGATCTCACAGCTGGAGACGATCCGATGAGCAACCGGCTGCGGGTACTCGCCGTCGACATCGCGGCCCCGTTGGCCGCCATCGTGGCGCTGGTGTTCATCGGCGCGGCATTGGACTGGCCGCGCTGGTGGGTGGCGGTGTGCACCGCGCTCGTCCTGCTGATCGTGCAGGGTGTGGTGGTCAACGTGGTGCTGTACCGCCGCGACGGGGTCACCGTGGGCACCGATGACGACGGTCCGGTGCTGCGCTTCGGCGTCATCACCGCCGCCGCGGTGGCGCTGGCTGCGGGCGTGTTCGTCGGCTACACGCAGTGGACGGTCCCGGATCGCAACCTCAACCGGGACACCGCCGAGGTGGTCGGTATCGCGAGCAGCGTGTCCGAGGCGTCGGCGACCTTCTCGCCGAGCAGCCCCAATGCGTCCATCGACCGGGCCACCGCCTTGATGTCACCGCGGCGCGCCGAGTCCTATCGCAACGAATTCGCAGCTGTGGCAAAGGATTTGACCAGCCGCAACATCTCCGGTCAGGCGCAGACAGTGTCGGCCGGGGTGGAGGCCATCGGGCCGGCGGTGGCCAGCGTCGCCGTGGTGATGCGGGGCACCCAGAACGCCCCGGGCAAGCCCGCCGATGTCGCGGTGCTCGCGCTGCGCGTGACGTTGGAGAAGGAAGGCGGCAAGTGGCTGGTGACCGACGTGACGCCGATCAACGCCCGCTGAGGAGGGGGAGGAGCTAGCCGGAGTTGGCGGCGCGCTGGGCGCGGATCCGGGCGAACCGGTCCGACAGCCGGCGCATCCGGATCATCAACGACGCCGACGGAGTGGTCGCCGCGTCCAGGAACCCGGTGAACTCCTCGCTGGGAACCCCGATACGGGAGGCGAACTCCGGGGCGCCGAGACCGGAGCGTTCCAGTAACTGGCGCACATGGCGGGCCACCTCGGCGCACTCATTGGCCTCAAGATGCTCGCGGGCCTTCTCCAGGACCTCGGCCAGCGCGGCCGACACCCCGTAGGGCTGCTCGGTCGCCAGCACCTCTTCGACCTGCCGGGCGGTCCTGCCGAACGGGTCACGTTTGATGGCGGCGACGATGCGCTGCCACACGTCGAGGTCGTCGTTGTCCAGTGCGGCACGGATCGCCGACGTCGGCCAGAACTCCACGGGCCGCTCGTCGGGACGTTGAAATTTCCCGTCGCTTCGCTCGCCCGGACCGAATTTCCCGTCGCTTCGCTCGCCCGGACCGAACTTCCCGTCGCTGCGCTCGCCCGGACCGAACTCCCCGTCGTCCTGCCGGCTCGGCGAGGGCTTCGCGGCCAAACTCACTTCGCCTCCTCCAGCATCGCTACGGCAACCGACAGGCAACTCTGCCGGACTGTGGCCCAATCGGCGTCGGTCTGTTCCGGCGCGTCCGGTTCGTCCGACGGACGCGGGTCTGCCAGCCGTCGAACCAGTTGCGTGGCGACCCATTGCGCCCGCGGGCGTTGTCCACAGTAGTACCGGTCCATGCCGGTGAGGACGCGGGCCGCGGTGTGGGTTTCCATAGAATCCACCAGCCGGGCGAACTCGGTGTAGTCCTTGGTGCTGTTGCGGCACATCAGCAGGTAGCTCTTCAGCCGCAGCGTCTCGGCGCCGGTCGGGATGAGCAGCCGGTCACCGGTGGGCAGCTGCACATTGGTGGCCTCCATCGGGCCGCGGCGCTGCACCGGCAGGCGCTCGGAGTCCGAGGCGGTGGCCAGTGCGTCGAGTGCGACGTTGAGCCGCCCACGCCACATCGTGATGGGATGCACGGGCCGGGCCGCGGTGTTGGTCGGGATGCGCCCGCTGAACCGTCGCGCGCCGACGACATCGGGTGCCGGGCCGCAGCCGCTGAACGCCAGCGGGTCGGGGACCACCACGGTGTGCGGGGCAAGGCTTTTCAGCTTGGCTGCGGATTTGACCACCATGCGCAGGTCCCCGCCGGGCGCGGCCGCCGCGGTCTCGGGGACCATCACCAGGTCGCTGATGTCGACCTTGGGCAGCGGCTTCTCGAAGTCGACCGACGGCAGGATGCGGTCCAGCCAGCGCGGCAGCCACCAGTTCCACTGGTCGAACATCGCCATCAGTGCGGGCACCAGCACCAGCCGCACGATGGTGGCGTCCACCGCGATGGCCGTCGCGCAGGCCACCCCGATCTGGGCGACCAGCGGCATACCCGCGAACGCGAACCCGATGAACACCGCGATCATGATCAGCGCCGCGCTGGTGATGGTGCGGGCGCTGGTCGACACGCCGTAGGTGACGGCGTCGCGGGTGTTGTTGGTGATCAGGTACCGCTCCCGGATCCGGGTCAGCAGGAAGATCTCGTAGTCCATGGACAGGCCGAAGGTCATGGCCAGCACCAGCGGCGGCACCGTGCTGTCCAGCGACTCCAGCGGCGCGAAGCCCAGGTCTTCCAGCCAGCCCCACTGGAACACCACGACCAGGCTGCCGTAGGCGGCGGCCACCGAGAGCACCGTCATCAGCACGCCCTTGAGGGCGAGGAACACCGACCGGATCGCAATCAGCAGCATGACGAACGCGATCAGCGACACGAACAGGAAGACCAGCGGCTGTACTGCCGACACCTGATCGTCGAAGTCCTTGATCAGCGCCGTGGGGCCACCCACGTCGATGCGCAGCGCGCTGTCGACGCGGGGCAGCTCGGCGCGCAACCAGTCCACGGCCTCGCGGGCCCGGAAGTCCTCGGGGTCCACCGACAGCACCGCCGACATCAACGCGCTGTCGTTGTCCTTGCCGATCGCCGGCGGGGACACCGTCGCGACGTTGGGTCCCTGGGCCATCCGCTGCCCGATGGCGTCCAGCGTGCTGCGCGACGTCGAACTGTCCGCATTGCCGTCGGGGAAGGTGACCAGTACCCGCACCGGTCCCAGCGCACCCGGTCCCAGCGCCTCGGAGGCCGCATTGACGCCGCCGCGGATCTCGTGGCTGGGGTCGAACTGGCGCAGCATGCTGTTACCGAGGGTCATCGCGAACGCGGGGGCGGCCATGGTGAGCAGGAAGACCGCGGCCAGGGAGGCGGACAGCCACGGGCGTCGCATGACGCCGCCGATCCAGCGGGTCCAGAACCGGGACTGGGTGGTATCAGGGCGTCGAGACCAGTGCAGCAGTCGGGACCGTTTGGCCGCGGAGCGACCGAAGGTGGCCAGCACCGCCGGGGTCAGCGTCGTCGAGGTGAGCACCGCGACGGCGACCGCCAGGATGGCGCCGGTCGCCATGGACTGCAGCACCGGGGTGTTGATGAGGTAGATACCGGTGACGGAGGCGATCACGGTGGCACCGGAGAGCACGACGGCCAACCCCGAGGTCGCCATCGCCGCGTCCACGGCCTGGGCCGAGTCGCGGCCGGCCCGCAGCTCCTCCCGATAACGCATCAGGATGAACAGCGAATAGTCGACGGCCAGCGCGATCCCGAACATCGACACCGTCGAGGTCGCGAACACACTCATGGTGGTCACCGAGGACAACAGGAAGACCACGCCCATCGTCACCGCCACCGTGCAGACCCCGAGCAGCAGCGGCATCGCCGCGGCCGCCAGCGAGCCGAAGACCGCGAGCAGGATGATCAGGACGACCGGCAGATTCCATTTCTCGGCCTGCGCGATGTCGTGTTTGGTGGCGTACTGCGCCGCGGCGCCGAGTGCGCCCTGCCCGATGACGTAGAGCCGGACCTTGCCGTTCTCGGATTCGCCTGCCGTGTCCCCATGGATGCCGACCTTGTCGCGCAGCTGATTGGCGATGTCGACGGCGCCGCTGTTGTTGAAGTCCATCTGCAGCTGGACGACGTAGGGGCGGTCCGGCGCCGGCGGTGGCTGCTGCGGGTTGGGTACCTCGGTGATGCTGGGCACCTCGGTGGCGATGCGCTGCAGCTGAGCGACCGCGGCGTTCATGTCCTCGAACGACGCGTCGGCGCGCGGCACGGCGACCAGCGCCAACGGTGAGGCGCCCTGGTCGGGGAACTGCTCCTCGATCTGGTGCTGAACGCGCAGCGACTGTGAGCCGGCGACTTCGAAACCGCCGCCGGTGAGCTGGTCGGACTGGTTCATCGCCAGGTATACGGAAGGCACCAGAAGCAGAACCCACACCACAAACACCGCCCAGCGATATCTGCGCAGGTTGCTGCTCAAGCGCATCATGAACTGCTGGATGGCGCCCTCTGCCTTTCTCCCCGCTGGCTGGTAGCGAGAGCGTACCGCAGCAGCCTGTGAGGTGGCGGGGGGTCGTTTTCACTTGTGACCAGGCCGGAATGTTCACGTTGCGCACGTGTGCGGTGCACGAACCCCGGACGACCTGCAAGTTTGCTGCGTAGATTGGTCGCCGGATCACCCGGATGGCATGATGGCCTCTGATCGTTTCTGGGTCGGGGATCCGAGCACCGCCGATCGCGACTGTTCGCGAGCCGGTATCACGTGCATCACTGGCAAGGAGTGCCCATGACTGTCACCACTGCGCCGCTGCGCCGCGGTCTGTTCGCCGTGTTCGCTGGAAGCGCCATCGGCGGGGCCGCGCTGCTCGGCATGTCCGGTGTGAGCGCGCCCGCGGCGGGTGCCGCACCCGATCCGTGCGCGGCCAGCCAGATCGCCAAGACCGTCGGTTCGGTGGCCACCTCGATGGGCACCTACCTGGATGCGCACCCGGCGGCCAACCAATCGCTCACGGCGATCGCGGCACAACCGGCGGGCCCGCAGTCGCTGGTCGCGACGAAGAATTACTTCGACACCAACCCGCAGACCGCCAAGGACCTGCAACAGCTGCAGGCCCCGCTGGTCAAACTGTCGGCCCAGTGCAAGCTGCCGGTCACGTTGCCCCAGTTGCTCGGACTGATGCAGGCCGCCCAGACGCCCGCCGCGAATCTGCCGGGCGGGCTGGACGCGCTGGCCAACGTCGGCGCCCAGGGTGCCGCCGACGCGGTGACCTCGGGCACCGTCCCGGGTATCGGTTCGGTGTCCGGTCCCGCCGCTGCCACGCGGTGACGCCGCTGAAGCGGCCATAATCCAGGAGTGCGCACAAACGAGCATTCCCCGTCGGAGAACACCGGCCGCACGGTCCTGATGGTCGACGACGACCCGGACGTGCGGACGTCGGTGGCCCGGGGGCTGCGCCATTCCGGCTTCGACGTCCGGGTCGCCGCGAACGGCAAGGAGGCACTCCGGCTGCTTTCCAACGAGGCGCACGACGCGCTGGTGCTGGACGTGCAGATGCCCGAACTGGACGGGGTGGCCGTGGTGACGGCGCTGCGGGCACTGGGTAACGAGATCCCGATCTGCGTGCTGTCGGCCCGCGACACCGTCAACGACCGCATCGCCGGTCTGGAGGCGGGCGCCGACGACTATCTGACGAAGCCGTTCGATCTCGGTGAGCTGGTGGCCCGCCTGCATGCCCTGCTGCGCCGGTCCAGCCATTCCGAACAGGAATCGGACGTCATGATCGTGGGGCCGCTGACCATCGACACCGCGCGCCGCCTGGTCTACGTCGACGGTGAACGCGCCGATCTGACCAAGCGCGAATTCGATCTGCTGGCGGTGCTGGCCGAGAACGCCGGCGTGGTGCTCACCCGGCAGCGCCTGCTCGAGCTGGTGTGGGGCTACGACTTCGACGTCGACACCAACGTCGCCGACGTGTTCATCTCCTATCTGCGGCGCAAGCTGGAGCGCGAGGACCGGCCGCGGGTCATCCACACCGTGCGCGGTATCGGGTACGTGCTGCGGGAAGAGGCGTAATGAGAAGGGGCTGCCGGTGCGCTTATCCCTTCCCCTGATCGGCCGGTCGGCCTCGCTGCGCACCCGGGTCGCCGTGGCGTCCGCGATCGCGGCCTCCGCGGTGGTGGCCGCCTTCACCGTGCTGACCACCGTGGTGCTGGTGAACAACGATGCCGCACAATTGGATCGGCGTCTGGACTCGATCGTCGAGGCGAGCATGTTCCCCGAGCAGCTGTCCGACCCGCGCCGGGGGGTCCTCACCACCGGCCGGTCCCGATCCAGCGGGCAGGTGATGTTTCAGCGCGGATTCCAGCTGCCGGCGCTGCCGCCGGGCACCGAGACCGTCGCGGTCAACGGTGTCGAATACCGGGTCCGCACCATCCCGATGGACCAGCAGGGCGGCGGTGTGCTGCTCTCGATCGGCATCCGCGCCGACAGTATCCTGTTGAGCCAGGCCAGAATTCCGATCTACATCGCGGTCGGTGTGCTGACGGTGTTGGTGGCGGCCGGATTCGGCTGGCTGCTGGCCGGGCCCGCGGTGCGGCCGCTGCGCAGGCTGACCGAGCAGACCAAGCTGCTGGGCAACAAATCGGGTGCGCAGATGCCCGCCGTCACCGGTGCGCGCGAAGCCGAGGAATTGTCGGATGCGATGGCGGGCATGCTGAGCAGGCTGGTGGCCGCGCAGCAGGCGACCACCCGGTCTCTGCAGGCCGCACAGGATTTCGCGGCCAACGCGGCGCACGAACTGCGCACCCCGCTCACGGCCATGCGGGCCGACCTGGATACCCYGCGCATCCACGATCTGCCGACCGAGGAGCGCGAGGAGGTGGTGGCCGACCTGCTGCGCGCCCAGCGCAGAGTGGAAGCCATCATCACCGCGCTGGGTCAGCTGGCCTCGGGTCAACTGGCCCAGGCCGAGGACCGCGAACTGATCGACATCACCGATCTGCTGGACCGGGTGGCACGTGAGAACGCGCGCGCCGACGCCCCGGCGGACATCACGGTGGAGGCCGGCGACGATCTCGGCATGGTGTGGGGGTGGCCCGGCGGGCTGCGCCTCGCGGTGGACAACCTGGTGCGCAACGCCGTCGCGCACGGTGCGGCGCACCGGATCGTGCTGTCCGGGATCCGCGGCCCGCACCGGCAATTGCGCATCGTGGTCGACGATGACGGGCGCGGCCTGCCCGCCGAGGAACGCACCGCGGTGCTCGGCCGGTTCGCGCGGGGTAGCACCGCCGCGCCCGGCGGCTCGGGTCTGGGGCTGGCGCTGGTCACTCAGYAGGCGGCGCTGCACGGCGGCCGGCTCGAACTGTCGGACAGCCCACTGGGCGGGCTGCGTGCGACGCTGACGATCTCCGACCGCGCGCCCGATCAGATCGAGGACGGTGCCGAGGCCTCGGCGCTCAGCGCCGCGCCAGAACCGTCGCGATGGCGCGCCAGCCGAGCAGCAGCACGGCGGTCGTGATCGAGGCCACCACGATGAAACTGGTGGCGGTTCCGGCAGAGGTGGCCCTGCGCAACAACATTCCGACGACCACGGTGAACACCCAGACGATCAGCCCGGTGGGGTAGAGGGTGGCGGGCCGCTGCCAGGCCCGCGCCGCGGCCCAGCCCGCCAGGGTCCCCGTCAGGAACGGCCAGGCCGTCTCGGCGACACCGGCGACGGTCAGACCCTCGGCGTGGCTGCGTCTGCCGATGGTGCAGAACACCACCACGCACAGCAGGTCGGTCAGCAGCGCCACCAGCGGGCGCGGACGTTCATTCACCGGAGTAGTCCATCACATCGGAAAACAGTGGGAGCAGCCCGGTTTCGTCACGCGGTGACACGTCGGGCTGCAACGGTGCGGGTTTGCCGGCCATCGCGGCGTCGACCGCATCGCCGTCCGGGCCGACCTGATCGGATGTCCGTGCGGTGAGGCGGAATTCGTCGATGACGAAGGGCAGGCCGTCGGCCTTGAGCGGGTCCGGTCCGTCCATCACGTGGAAATGCAGATGCGGTGCGTCGGTGTTGCCGCTGTTGCCCAGCTGCCCGAGCACCTGCCCGGTGCTGAGCCGGTCGCCGGGTTTCACCGCGACCGAACCGGTTTTCAGGTGCGCGTAGAACGCGTAGTTCCCGTTACCGATGTCCTGCACCACATGATTTCCGCCGTACTCGTCCAGCCGCAGCCCGGTGGGGTTGACGCCGGACACCTGCTCGGGCAGGCCGTCGAGGACGGCGACCACCGGACCGTCGGCGACGGCGTGGATATCGGCGCCGAAGTAGGGATAGCTCTGCAGGTCCTCGACCGCGCCGTCGTACAGCCGGCCGTCGGGCATCAGCTGCACGTAGTCGATGGCGAACCGTTCGGCTCCCCAGAGTCCGCCGTCGATCGGGTTGATCGCCATCCGGTGCGCCGTCATCCCGCAGCAGCCGTTGGCATCCCACCATTGCGGCCCGCGTAGCGGTGCGGCGATGGTGACCGGTTTCCGGGTTTGCACGGTCACCGGCGCGACGGACTCGGTCACCTCGGCKGGCATCAGCGGCGGCACGGGCTGGGTCAGTCTCACCCGCACCTGGTGGTCGAGTTCGGTGGGCGCCTGCCCGTTCTCGGTGATCACATCGAGCCAGACCAGCGCGGACTGCGACGGTCCGAGTGTTGCGGTCGGGGTGGTGGTGCCCAGCACCCGGGTGCGGCCGGCGAGCTCGGCGCCGGCCAGTGTCAGCAGGGGATCGCCGGCGCCGGGACGCACCAGGACCGAGTCCACGGTGACGTCCTGGTTCATCGAATTGGTCAGCAGCAGTTCGTAAACCAGGTGGGTACGGCCATCGGTGGCGGGCACCGGTATTGGGGCGGCCAGGACCCGGGCCAGCAGTGGGGTGGCCACCGGCGCGGCGGGCGTGCTGGTGGTGGATGTGGGCGCAGGAGTCGACGATGACGTCGCCGACGTCTCGGTACTCGCCTGTTCGGTGCTGGGCGAACAGGCTGCCAGGACCGCGACAGCGCCGAAAGTCAGTGCCAGGAAGGATGTTCGGCGCATCACGGGTCTCCTGCTTGCTTCGGTGGGTCCTCCGGTGCGTCGGGGTCGACGTCCATCTCGGTACGGAACATGAAGAAGAACACCACCCAGCCGATCGACGAGATGAAGATCCAGCTGACCAACCGGTAGATGAGCATGGCCGAGATCGCCGAGGCCAGGGTCATCCCGCTGGATACCAGGCCGGGCACCAGCACCGCCTCCACCACCAGCAGGCCGCCGGGCATCAGCGGGATCGATCCGACGGCGCGCGCGGCGGCGTAGGCCACCGTCAGTGCGGCCAGCGACGGATGTCCGCCCGCCGCGTAGGCGGCGAACGCCAGGCAGGCGACATCGGCGATCCAGTTGAACAGCGACCACCCGAACGCATTGCCCAGCGCACGCCGGCTCAGCCGCACCGATTCCAGCTGGCGCAGCATCTCGCGCCACTTGTCCAGCCAGGTGTCGGTGGGTTTGCCGCGCAGCGAATTGAACCAGGACAGCAGCCGGACCCCGATACCGTCGAGCTGCTGGGGGTTGGAGGCCACCGACTGGGCCAGCACCAGCAGCAGGAAGAACCCGCCGAGGGTGAAGATCAGCGAGAGCGGGTTCTTGCTGGCGCCCAGCAGGAACGCCCCGCCCAGCCCCAGTAGCGCCAGGCCGACGGCCTGCAGCACGCCGGACATCACCAATTGCCAGGACGCCACCACCGGGGAGGCGCCCCAGATGCGCTGCTGGCGGTACACGAAGGTGGCCGAGAGCACCGGTCCGCCGGGCAGCGTGGTGGACAGCGCGTTACCGGCATAGAACGCGGCCTCGGACCGCCACTGCCGCACCGTGACGCCCGCCGAACGCAGCAGGGTGCGCTGGATCTGCGCGAAGCTGTGCATCGAGGCCATCGCCGCGACGACGGCGGCCAGCACCCACCACCAGTTCGCCGACAACAGGCTGGTCCAGGCCTTGGCCAGCTGATCCCACACCAGCACCAGTTCGACAGTCAGCACCAGCACGGCGACCGCGAGGACGGCCCACCGCACCCACCAGTACTTGCCCCGCGGGCGCGCGTCCTGGCCAGGGGCGTCGCTCATCGGCGCGTCGTGCGACACGTCCTACAGGGTAACGGCGCGCGCTGCGGGTTCCCGCCGGTTCCGGCGGCGCGCCGCCACCCGGTCGTACGCTGCGGCCATGACGATAGATTCGGTCGCCGATCAGGCGGTGAGTCCACTGGTGCGCAAGGCCGCGGCGTGGGCGTGGCGGCTGCTGATCCTGGGCGCCGCGGTGGTGGCGCTGCTGTGGCTGGTGTCGAAGCTGACGCTGATCGTGGTGCCGGTGGCGCTGGCGTCACTGCTGGCCGCGCTGCTGCTGCCCGGGGTGGATCTGCTGCAGCGGCGCCGCGTGCCGCGCGGGTGGGCGGTGGCCGTGGTCCTGCTCAGCGCGATCGCGGTCGTCGGCGGCATCTTCAGCTTCGTGGTCAGCCAATTCATTTCGGGCGCACCGGGACTCGTGGAGCAGGTGACCCGTAGCGTGGACGGCCTGCGTACCTGGCTGATCGAAGGCCCGGTGCACCTGAGCCGCGATCAGATCGACCACGCCGGTGACGCGGTGATCAAGGCGCTGCAGGAGAACCAGGCCAAGGTCACCAGCGGCGCACTGTCCACGGCGGGCACCGTCACCGAGATCGTCACCGGTGCCGTGCTCGTGCTGTTCACCCTGATCTTCCTGCTGCACGGCGGCCGCGGCATCTTCGCCTTCGTCACCTCGATCTTCCCGACCACGGTGCGGGAACGGGTGCGCGACGCGGGGCGCGCCGGATTTCGGACACTGACCGGCTATGTGCGGGCCACCTGCCTGGTCGCACTGGTGGACGCCGTCGGCATCGGCACCGGTCTGGCCATCATGGGCGTGCCGCTGGCGTTGCCGCTGGCCTCGCTGGTGTTTCTCGGCGCCTTCGTCCCGCTGATCGGCGCGGTGTTCGCCGGCGGGGTGGCCGTCATCGTCGCGCTGATCGCCAAGGGCTGGGTTTACGCGCTGATCACCCTCGGCCTGATCCTGGCGGTGCAGCAGCTGGAATCGCATGTGCTGCAACCGCTGGTGATGGGCCGTGCGGTGGCGGTGCATCCGCTGGCGGTGGTGCTGGCGATCACCAGTGGCGGCGTGCTCGCAGGCATCGTCGGTGCGCTGCTCGCGGTTCCCGTCATGGCCGTGCTCAACAGCGCGGTCCGGGTGCTGCTGGCGCCCGACCCGGAGGCCGAGCATCAGCAGATTGCCGCCGAACTCGCGCCCGACGGAGTTACAGGCGACCCTCCCGGCGCAACAGATCCGCCGCGCTGACGCCGCCGCCACGGCGGGTCGGCGTCTCACCGGCGTCGCGGGTGTCGATCTTCTCGGTCGACTCCGGATCCTGTTGGGCGGGAATGGCAGTCGTCGGTTCGCTACCGCCGGCATCGGGGATGGCGCGAGTCGGGTCCGTCGACGGACGCGACGTGGGGGTCGCGGTCGGGATCGCGGTGGTCGGGGTGCTGCTGCCGCGCAGCTCGCCCAGCCAGGACTCGATCTCGCGGCGTTCGCGACCGGGTGACGGGTCGACCCGCGGGGCACGCTCCGTCGGGGGTGCGTTCACGGCGTTGATCGCCGAGGTCGCAGCCGAATCCGGTTGTGCGGCAAAGCGAGTCGTGGGGGGTTCCGGTGCGGGTCCGGGCGGTGCGGTCGGGATGCGGGTGGTGCCCGCGGCCGACGGGCCGGACGGGCGGACCGGAGGCAACGCGCCACGCGGTCCCGGCGCCGGCGGGATGGCCGGATGCCCGGGATCGTGCTGGGCCGGGTGTGCCGGCGCACCGGCGCCGACCAGAGCTTCCTGATCGGCGACCTCGCCCTCGGGCTCGCGCACGACGGGTCGCTTGCGCTCGTCGGGAAGCTCGGTCTCACCGAGGCCGATGCGTTCCTGCACGCGCTTCATCCACTTCGGCGCCCACCAGCAGTCGTCGCCGAGCAGCTTCATGATGGCCGGCACCAGGAACATCCGGATGACGGTGGCATCGAGCAGCAGGGCGATCAGCAGGCCGAAGGCCAGGTACTTCATCACGACCAGATCGGAGAACGCGAAGGCCGCGACCACCACTGCCAGCACCAGGGCGGCACCGGTGATGAGGCGGCCGGTGGTGGCGGTACCGATGCGGATGGCCTCGGCGGTCGACAGACCGCGCGCCCTGGCCTCCACCATGCGGGACACCAGGAACACCTCGTAGTCGGTGGACAGACCCCAGATCACCGCGATGATCAGGCCGATCATCGGCGCCAGCAGCGGCTGCGGCGTGTAGTTGAACAACTGGTCGCCGTGACCATCCTCGACGAACATCCAGGTCAGGATGCCCATCGTCGAGCCAAGCGTGAGCGCGGACATCAGCGCCGCCTTGATCGGCAGCACCAGCGATCCGAACGCCAGGAACATCAGGATGGTGGTGGTGATGACCAGGATCAGCCCGAGCATCGGCAAGTTGGAGAACAGACTGTGGATGCTGTCCTGGGCCAGCGCGGGGGTGCCGCCGACGAGCACCTCGGTGCCGCGCGGGGGCTGCAGGTCACGCAACTCGGCCAGCTTCTTGGGCGCGGAGCTGGCGTCGACCAGGCCGTTCTGCAGCACCCGGACCGACGGATCCTTGGTGCCGCCCTCCTGCGGAGACCGCTCCTGCCACATCTTCGCCGGGTCCTCGGTACCGGAGAAACCGGACACCGTCTGCGCCTCGGCGCGCAGCGTCGCGACCTGCTGATCGGTGACCGGCTCACCGTCGGTGGAGCGGATCACCATGGTCAGCGGTTCGGTGCGGAATTCGGAGAACTCGCGGTCGAACTGTTCCTGCGCCATACGCACCGAGTTGTCCGGTGGCAGGTACTTCTCGCTGAGGCCGCCGAGCGCGAGCTGGCCGATCGGGATGACCAGCAGCGTCATGATCACCAGAATCGGCGCCGCGAACGCGATGGGCCGCTTCATCACCTGGTTGACGAGCTTGCCCCAGAAGCCCTTCTCGACCTCTTCGCGGGTCATGGTCTTCTGGGTCTTCTCGATGAACCAGTCGATGATCTTGCGGGAGAACGGCCAGTTCGCCAGGAACGGCACCCGAAGCAGGGTGCGCACCCCAAGCGCGTCGACGTTCGGCCCGAGGATGCCCAGCACCGCGGGCAGCACCGTGATCGACAGGACCGCCGCGAGCAGCACCGAGGCGATGATCGCGTAGGTGATCGACTGCAGGAATCCGAGTGGGATGAGCAACAGCGGGAGCGAGGATGCCACGATGATCACCGCGGAGAACGCGACGGTGCGGCCGGAGGTCATGACGGAGCGCCGGACGGCGGCCTCGACGTCGTAGCCCTCGGCCAGCTCTTCTCGGAACCGGCTCACCATGAACAGGCCGTAGTCGATGGCGATACCGAAGCCCATCATCGTCACGACCGGTTGGGCGAAGAAGTGCACCGCGCTGAACTCGGCGGTGAACCGCAGGATGCCCAGCGCGCCGGCGATCGTCAGTCCACCGATGATGGCGGGCAGTGCCGCCGCGACGGCGCCGCCGAAGACGAAGAACAGCACCACCGCCACCAGCGGGACGATGACGAGCTCGGCGCGTTTCTGATCGGTGCCGATGGTGCCGGTGAGCTCGCTGGCCAGCGGGTTGAGACCGGCGAGCTTGATATCGCCGCCGTTGATCTGTTCCAGGTCGGGCTGGACCGCCTGGTAGTTCTTCAGAATCGAATCGTCGTCGTCGCCCTTGAGCGGGATGCTGACGAAGGTCTGGCGCAGATCCTCGGTCTTCATCTGGTTGACCGTGGCGTTGCTGGTGTCGGGGGCTTTCAGCCAGCCCACCCAGCCGACGATCTGATCGGGGTGGTCCTCGACCACCTGATCCAACTCGCCGGCCACCTTCTGCTGCCAGGCCCGATCGGTGACCTTCTTGCCGTCGGGCGGAGTCAGGATGGCGACCACATGGCTGGTGCGGTCACGGCCGTACACCTCGTCGCCGATCAGCGATGCCTGCACCGACTCGCTGGTCACATCGTAATAACCACTCTGGGTGACGTGGGACCCCAAACTGGCCCCGTACACGCCGCCACCAAGGCACAGTGCAACCATGACCCCGATCACTATGTATCGGAATTGGTACACCGTTCGACCCCACCAGGCGAACACGTCAGCTCCTTATTTGTTCTTGTCGATCTGAATCACGCTCCGCGCGCACAGTCACTTCAGTTCTTCACACGCGCGAGGTCAGCAACGCGGACAACGGCCGGAACGGCTGCAGCCAAGCGCCCTGCTCGGGCAGCGAATCAAGGCCGATTCGCGGTAGCGGCTCCCGGAAGACACCAGGGATGTCCTCCAGGTCGACGAACTCCAAGCTATCCGACGCTAACGCCCAACTGGCATGTTCGCGAAATCCGAGCACCTGCACCGGAACGCCCTCGTGGGCGATCTCTTCCAGCGGTATCCGGAACGCCTGACCGTCCGCGGATGCCACCACGACACCGGCCAGCCCCTCGTGGCGGCGCAGCGCGATGTGCTCCAGCATGTCGCTGTCCACGTCACTGTCATCGTCGATCTTGGGTTTGGCGAAGACAGCGAAGCCCACGTTACGCAACGCCTCCACCCAGGGCCGGACGACATCGGCGCTACCAGGGGCGATGTTGGTGAAGACGGTGGCCTCTGGCTCCAGCGTGGCGACCGCACCGGTCTCGGCGTCGCGACGGCTGGACAGTTCTGCGGTGCGGCTCAGCAGCCAGCGGCCCAGCGCGTCGAAACGCGGCCGGTGCGCCGCCGTCGGCCGGCCACCCAGGATGGACCCGAGGCCCATGTCGAGGTTGGGTGCGTCCCAGACCAGCAGCACTCGCTGGGTGGGCGGCACCTCGGGTGTCGTCGGCGGGGTCTCCGGGATGGTGGGGTCGGTCGTCATGGTCACAGGCGCTCCCACAGCAATTCGGTCACGACCGGCCCGGCCAGGGCCTTGCGCTCGTACTTCGTCTCGGGCCTGGCGACCGATATCGGCAGATCGTCGTTCATGCTGACGCGGCGCAGCCGCGGTTCGGCATCCCCGACCTCGGCGATGTGCTCGGCGTACCCCATGTGGTCGGTGGCCGCGTGCAGGATCCCGCCGGGCCGCAGCCGGTCGGCGATCAGGGCCATCGTTTCGGACTGCAATAGCCGGCGCTTGTGATGGCGGGCCTTGGGCCACGGGTCCGGGAAGAACACCCGCACCCCGGTCAGCGATCCCGTGGTCAACGAGTGTTCGAGCACGTCGACGCCGTCACCGCGGACCAGCCGGATATTGGGGATGGCGTCGCGGTCGATCGCGCCGAGCAGCTGGCCCAGCCCCTTCTTGTAGACCTCCACGGCGATGACGTCGAGGTCGGGCTCTTGCAGCGCCATGGCCGCCGTCGAGGTGCCGGTGCCGCAGCCGATCTCCAGGATCAGCGGGGCCTGCCGGCCGAACCACTGCGCGGCGTCCAGCACCGTCGGCCGGGCGTCGGCGTCACGGGCCTCGGTGCCGATCTGCGGCCACAGCCGTTCCCAGGTTTCCTGCTGCCCGCCGGACAAGGTGGAACGACGGGACCGGAAGCTGGTGACGCGGCGCATGTGGTGGGGCTGGGAGGCTCCCGCCCCGGTTGCTGCGCTCTGTTCCGGAGAGGTTGCCTCCCCGGCTTCCTCGCGCTGGGCATACATCGGTCCATCGTCGCTCATCCAGACAGGTGTACCCGCATCGTGGTGCAGATTGATACCCAACAGTTGTCTTTGCGCCGACATGTCTGGAAAACACTGCTCACCGGGGTGTCGTGGCGATGTCACCATGTGATGTGAGCCATGGTGGCGGTGCAACGGATGTGAAAGGAGCGGGGGATGTCTGTCGACGAATTCGTCTCAGAATTGTCCGCCCACGCCGAAGCCACCGGGCGGCCCGCGCTACGTCCGATCATCGATGGTCTGTCCCGCCCGATCCGGGTGCGCGCGACGGGCCGCCCCGGGGTGGGACGGCGCACCCTGACGGCCGGGTTGCGCGACGCCGGGTTGACGATGGTGGACGCCCGGGCCGACGTCGAGGTGCTGGTCCTCGCGGAGACGGCCAAACCGGAGGACTGCCGGACCGCCCAAGCGCCCGACGGCCCCCTCGTCGTCGCGCTCAACAAGGCCGACCTGCTGGGTGCCGCCGCGGCCGACCGCACAGCGGCGGTCCGCCGGGTCACCGGTGTCCCGGTCATCCCGGTGTCCGCACTCCTGTCGACCGCCACGCTGGACGACGCGCTGGTCGCCGCGGTGCGGGTGCTGGCCACCGAACCGGCCGACCTCAGCTCCACCGACGCGTTCTGCGCCGCGCCGCACTCCGTGGACACGGCCACCCGGGCGCGACTGCTCGCAGTGGCCGACCTGTCCGGGATCGCGCACGCGGTCGCTGCCGTCCGCGCCGGCGCGGACGGACACGCGCTGACCGCGGTGCTGCGCCGGGTGAGCAATATCGACGAGGTGCTGGCCGGTGTGCGCGCCGCCGGCGCACCGTTGCGGTACCGGAGGCTGTGCGCGTCGATGACCCGACTGCGGGCCCTGGCGATCAGGACCGGCGACCCACAACTGGACGCGATGCTGACCGGGGATGCCGCCGTGCGGGCCGCGATGGCGGCGGCCGCCGAGGTGGTGGGCGCGGACGGCCCGGAGGCCGGACCGGATGATCCGCTGCGCCGGGCGGTGCGCTGGCAGCGATACAGCCGGGGCCCGGTCAATGCGCTGCACCGCCGCTGCGGCGCCGATATCGCGCGGGGAGCGTTGCGCTCGGGGGTGTGGTGACCGCCGAACTGGTCCGCGAAGACCCCCACGACCTGGACGCCAGGATGTCCGCGCTGGCGCCCGGGCTGACCCCGCCGCGACCGGTACCCGGTGCGGCCGTCCTGGTCATCGGTCCGTGGCTGGCCGGAGTGACCAGTCTGGCCGCGGCACTACGGGAGCGCATGCCCGAGCGGGAGTTCGTCGAGGCCGAGGAACGTGCGCCCGATATCGCGCCCGTCGCGGTCGTTTTCGCGGTCTCCGCCGTGGCCCCGCTGGCCGAATCGGACTGCGCGGTACTCGAGGGCGCCGTCCGACATACCGATCTCGTGGTCGGTGCGCTGACCAAGATCGACGTCCACCGGGACTGGCGGGCGGTGCTGAGCGCCGACGCAGGGGCTGTCGGCGCGCGGATACCGCGACTGGGTGGCATGCCGTGGGTCGGTGTGGCCGCCGCGCCACCCAACGGCAGGCCGCACCTCGACGGTCTGGTCGCGGTGCTGCGGGAGGCGCTGTCCGATGACACACTCGTGCGCCGAAATCGCTTGCGGACGTGGGAAACTCATCTCAGTGATCTGATCGGTGCAGCTTCGGAAGCGGCCGCCGACGCTGAATCCGCGGCATTGCACCGCCGGCGCGAAGACATTCTGCGGGACGCCCGGTTGTCGCGCTCGGAGCGCACCATCGCGTTGCGCAGCCGCATCCAGCAGGCCCGTGTGCAGCTGGGCTACTTCGCCCGCAATCGGTGTGCGTCGGTGCGCACCGAACTGTCCGAGGACGCCGCGACATGGGGTGGACTGCCCTGGGTTGGCCGGCGTCGCGCCGATGATTTCCAGACCCATGTGGCCGGCTGCGCCGCCGTGGTGGTCGCGGAGGTCGATTCCGGTGTCACCGAACAGTTCCGGGATATCGCCGCCGAACTGGGTCTGGCCGCACCGCCGGCGCCGCCCGCCGCGCACGTCCCGAAGGTGGGTGGTGCCGGGCTGCCGTCCCGGCGCCTGGAGATGCAACTGATGATGGTGTTGGGTGCGGGTTTCGGGCTGGGTGTCGCGCTGGCGGCCAGCCGGCTGTTCAGCGGGCTCGCGCCGGGTCTGACCGCGGTCGGTGCGGTGGCCGGTGGCCTGCTCGGGTTGTTGCTCACGGTGTGGGTGGTCGGTATCCGGGGTCTGCTGCACGACCGGGCGCAGCTGGACCGATGGGTCGGCCGTGTCGCCGCGGCGCTGCGGGAGGACACCGAGGCGCTGGTCGCCACCCGGGTGCTGGCCGCCGAGGTCGACTTCACCGGCCAGGCGGCGGCCGCCGACGAGCGGGCCGCCGCGGAGACGGCCCGCCAACTGGATGCCCTCGATGCCCGGCTTCGGGAGCGCGCGGTGTCGGCGGCGCGTGCCGCCTCGGCCGCCGAACGTCGATTACCGGCGCTGCACGCCGCGCTGAATGCCGTCCGCGATGATTTAATAATCAGATGAATTCGGTTACCGCTCAGTACGAATTTTCTGAATAGGTTTCTGAATCGTTCCTGTGAGTGATCGGACATTGTCCCGATTCCCCAGACCAAAGTCACCCGCGTTAACCTCTTATTAGGGACGATCGTGACCAGTCGGTTATCGGCATGTTCACGGAAACTACGCAGGAGACTTTGATGACCTCAGCGACCATTCCCGGTCTGGACACCGCACCGACGACGCATCAGGGGCTGCTGGCCTGGGTCCGCGAGGTTGCGGAGCTGACACAGCCCGACCGCGTCGTGTGGGCAGACGGTTCACAGGAGGAGTACGAGCGCCTGGCCGCTCAGCTGGTCGAGGCCGGCACCTTCCAGAAGCTGAACAACGAGAAGCAGCCGAATTCCTACCTGGCGCTCTCCGACCCGTCCGATGTGGCGCGCGTCGAATCCCGGACCTACATCTGCTCCGAGCGTGAGGTCGACGCCGGCCCCACCAACAATTGGATGGATCCGGCCGAGATGCGGCCGCTGATGACCGAGCTGTACCGCGGCGCGATGCGCGGCCGCACCCTGTGGGTGGTGCCGTTCTGCATGGGCCCGCTGGAGGCCGAGGACCCGAAGCTGGGCGTGGAGCTCACCGACTCGGAGTACGTGGTCGTCTCGATGCGCACCATGACCCGGATGGGCCAGGCGGCGCTGGACAAGATCGGTGAGGACGGCTTCTTCGTCAAGGCCCTGCACTCACTCGGCGCACCGCTCGAAGACGGCCAGCAGGACGTCCCGTGGCCGTGCAACGACACCAAATACATCACGCACTTCCCCGAGAGCCGTGAGATCTGGAGCTACGGATCCGGCTACGGCGGCAACGCGTTGCTGGGCAAGAAGTGCTACTCGCTGCGCATCGCCTCGGCGATGGCCCACGACGAGGGCTGGCTCGCCGAGCACATGCTGATCGTCAAGCTCATCTCCCCGGAGAACAAGTCCTACTTCGTGGCCGCGGCATTCCCGTCGGCCTGCGGTAAGACCAACCTCGCGATGCTGCAGCCCACCATCCCGGGCTGGCGCGCCGAGACCGTCGGCGACGACATCGCCTGGATGCGGTTCGGCAAGGACGGCCAGCTCTACGCGGTGAACCCCGAGTTCGGCTTCTTCGGTGTCGCTCCCGGCACCAACTGGGACTCCAACCCCAACGCCATGAAGACGATCGCCGCCGGCAACACCGTCTTCACCAACGTCGCCAAGACCGACGACGGTGATGTGTGGTGGGAGGGCCTGGAGGGCGAGCCCGATCACCTGATCGACTGGAAGGGTCAGGACTGGGTCCTCCGCGAGACGGAAACCAAGGCCGCTCACCCCAATTCGCGTTACTGCACCCCGATCTCGCAGTGCCCGACGCTGGCGCCCGAGTGGGACGATCCGCAGGGCGTGCCGATCTCGGCGATCCTGTTCGGCGGCCGCCGCAAGACGACGGTCCCGCTGATCACCGAGGCCCGCGACTGGCAGCACGGTGTGTTCATCGGCGCCACCCTGGGCTCCGAGCAGACCGCCGCCGCCGAGGGCAAGGTCGGCACCGTGCGCCGCGACCCGATGGCCATGCTGCCCTTCCTGGGCTACAACGTCGGTGACTACTTCCAGCACTGGATCAACATCGGCAAGCAGGCCGACGAGTCCAAGCTCCCGAAGGTGTTCTTCGTCAACTGGTTCCGCCGTGGCGACGACGGCCGCTTCCTGTGGCCCGGATTCGGCGAGAACAGCCGCGTGCTGAAGTGGGCCGTGGAGCGCATCGAGCACCAGGCCGACGGGAAGAGCACCCCGATCGGCATCGTCCCCACCGCCGCCGATCTCGATCTGTCCGGGCTCGATGTGGACCCGGCCGATGTCGACGAGGCGCTGGCCGTGAACGCCGATGAATGGCGTGCCGAGCTGCCGCTGATCGAGGAGTGGTTCGAGTTCGTCGGTGAGAAGTTGCCGACCGGCATCAAGGACGAGTTCGACGCGCTGAAGACGCGTCTCGCCGAATCCGACTGAGCCCCACCAGCAGTCACGAATGGCCCCGAAATCACCTGATTTCGGGGCCATTCGTGTCTGCTCGCCACCCAGCCAGCAGGGCCCCGGCTCCGAATAACAGGTAAACGGCTGACGGGAGCTATCGGACATGTTGCGCAGGGTGCTCGACGAGGTGCTCGACCGGACGATCGCACCCGGCTACACCCGCCTGGGCCTGGCGGTGCGGCAACGGTTCTGGTCCCCATTGGATCCGGACGCGCTGGCCGGGTCCACCGTCATGGTGACCGGTGCCAATTCCGGTATCGGCAAGGCCATCGCCGCCGCAGTGGCGGAGCTGGGCGGCACCGTGCTGTTGACGGTGCGCGACCCGGCCCGCGGCGAATCTGCCCGCACGGACATCCTCGAAGCCGCCCCCGGCGCGGACGTGCAGGTCGAACGGTGCGATGTGTCGGATCTGGCGGGGGTGCGCGCCTTCGCGGCCGACCTGGTGTCCCGGGTGCCGAGGCTTGACGCGGTGATCCACAACGCCGGTGTCATGCCGCCGCAGCGTTCCAGAACCGAAGAGGGCCATGAGCTTTCGCTGGCCACCCACGTGCTGGGACCGCTGTTACTCACCGAACTCCTGCTGTCGGCGCTGGTGGAATCCCCGGACCCGCGGGTGGTCCTGATGTCCTCGGGCGGTATGTACACCCAGAAACTCCCGGTCGATGACATCGAATACCGGACCGGCAAGTACCGCCCCGCGGTCGCCTACGCGCGCAGCAAGCGGATCCAGGTCGCGCTGACACCGCTGCTGGCCCACCGGTGGGCCGCCCAGTCGGTCATGGTCGCCGCGATGCATCCGGGCTGGGCCGATACCCCCGGAGTGGCCACCTCGCTGCCCGCCTTCCGCACGGTGACCCGCCCGGTGCTGCGCACTGCGGAGCAGGCTGCCGACACCGCTGTCTGGCTGACGGCGAGTTCACCGACTCCGGCGTCGGGTGAGTTCTGGCACGACCGCGCGGTCCGTCCCACCCACTACCTGCCGACCACGCACTACGGCGACGCGGAGCTGCAACGGGTGTGGAAATACTGCCTCGGCGCGGTCGGACTGGCCTGATTCAGAGTTTGGCGAGTTCGCGCTGAAGTCCCTCGACACCCTTGTCCATGAGATTGGCGACCGGAATGCGCAGCAGCGGCTCGCCAAATCGCAGCAGACCCTGGAACGCGAACTCGATACGGTAGGTGACCTTCGAGCCGTTGTCGTGCGGGGTGACGGTGATCGTGTCATGCGCGACCAGCGAATCATTTTGTCCGCGTAGCTGAATGGACCGCCCCGGCGTCACACCGATCACCTCGTATTCGAGGTCGCTGGTGCGGCCCGCGAACCGGGAGGTGTTGGCGTAGCGGGTGCCGACGCCGCCGTCCCCGTCGATGCGGGTGGTGCGTACTGTCCCGGGCTCCCACTGTTCGGTGGTGGTGAAATCCGACAGGTAGCCGAACACCACCTCCGGGGCCACCGCGGTGGTGACCTCACGTTCCATCTCGATCATCTGCTCTCCTCTTCGATGAGCTGCCGGGCATCCTCGCCCGAATCGTCGAAGGCCCTGCCGCGTTCCTCGGCTTTGTCGCTGCCGGAGAACAGGCCGGATTCGTTGGTGGTCGTGACTTTCTCGGTGTGCGGGCGGGGTGCCACGACCTCACCCGATGCCGGCTCGAACCGCCAGCGCGGGAGCGCGCCGCTCTGACTGCGTTGCAGCCACAGCACCATGCCCTCACGGACCGCGCACTGCAGGTCCCACAGTGCGCCTGCGTTGGGTGCGCTGACGGTGATCCGGACCCGCACGGTGCCGTTGACCGCGTCGACGACCTGCAGCACTCCGGACCGGCCGTCCCACAGCTCATTTCGGTTCAACAGCCGGTCCAACTCCGCGCGCATGGCTTCCAGGGGCACGGTGAAGTCGACGTCGATCATCACGGTGCCGAGTATCTCGGTCGCGCTGCGGGTCCAGTTCTGGAAGGGCGTGGTGGTGAAGTAGGTGCACGGCAGCACCAGTCGGCGCTCGTCCCAGACCTGCACCACCACGTAGGTCAGGGTGATCTCCTCGATGYGGCCCCATTCCTTCTCCAGCACCACGACATCGCCGACCCGGATCGCATCGGTGAACGCGATCTGCAAGCCGGCGAACACCGAACCGAGCGAGGTCTGCGCGGCCAAGCCTGCCACCACCGAGAGCACACCGGCGGAGGCGAACAGCGTCTTGCCGATATCGGCGAAGGACGGGAAGGTCATCAGTGCCGCGGCCATCCCGAGCAGCACCACGACTGCCATGGCGAGCCGACGCAGCACCGTCAACTGGGTTCGGACCTTGCGGCGTTGCAGATCGGCGTCGGTGAGCCCGGTGTCACCGCCGCCGAAGCGGGCGATCATCCGGCGCTCCACGACCACGACCAGCTTGGCGATCAGCCAGGTGACGGTGGCGATGGTCAGGATCCGCATGCTGTGGTCCACCCAGGGCCGCCAGCTGTCCTGCGGGTTGGACGTGCGTTGCAGTGCCACCGAGGCGGCGATGACCATCAGGCCGGCACGCACCGGCCGGCGGGTGAGCAGCGCGATATCGGTCAGCCATTGGCTGCGCCGGCCTGCGCGCTGGAGCACCCAGGACACCGCGACGCCCAGGAAATAGGCGATGGTGACGGCGCCGGTCACCCAGGTCAGGGTGACGGCGAGGTTTGTTGCGGAAACGAGTTCGAACTCCTCAGGCATGGCTGCTTTCGGGTCGGGATCAGGTTGGCCCGTGCGTCCTTGCACACCCGGCTTGGCTACCCGCCCTGTCGGCACATCAACCCCGGCCGGCGGAGACTCCGATCACGCGGGCCGCAGCAGTGCCCGGACGGCCTTGGCGCGCTCGAGCAGCCTGCTGTGGGCGTGCACGTTCTTGTAGTGCAGCACCACGGTGATGCGCCTGGTCCCGGGAGCGCACGGCAGGGTGGCGTGATAGGACCGGTAGCCCCAGAAAAGGTAGGCGTTTCCGGGCGTCATCGACACGATCTCGGTGTCCAGGCCCCAGCGCAGCCGGCGCAGGAACCGGCGGCGGTACGCATCGCTCTGCGCGATGGCCTTCTCCGCGACATTGATCAGCACCGACCTGCGATAGCCCCGGCGATTGGGGCACAACACGAGTTCTCCGGACTGGCCGGCTGTGGCCTCGGGAACGAGGACCGGAAGCACGACGGTCAGCACGGACGCGTCGTAGTGCAGCCACAGCGGCCGGTCCTGCGGATCGGGACCGTCGATGATCCGGACGGCGCAGTCGAACTCCCGGTCATCGTCGTCGCCACCGGGATAGGCCAACCGGGCGACAGACTCTGCGAGATGCCGCAGGCCGGCGTCGGCGGTGAGCTCCTGCAGGAAAGGCAGCCCGGCCGCTTCCACGCCCTCGATCATCTTCTCGTGCTGACCTCCGACCATGTCGGCGGCGAAGCCACGCACCTGTTCGAGCCATCCGGCACTGACGGCGGACGGCAGACAGGCCGAGCCGGCCAGGTCTATCTCGGCGACCACATCGGGCGCGGTGGCGGCGAATCCGGTGTGCGTCGCTCCGCAGTGTGTCGTGGCGTCCTCGCGCTCGCGGACATCGACGTCCATTGCCGCCCCCTTTTTTGCTGGGATCGAGAGCGACTCGTAATGCTCTATATTTCGCCAGTGATGGTAAAGCTAACGTCATAGATCGGTAGATAAGTAATATTACCGGCTTAATTGTCTGTGAAGGTCTTGAACAGCAATCGATTGATGAGTTGCCAAGATCACATCGTGACGTCGGGACGGCCCACCCAGGTCGGCGTCAGGCGTCGGCAATCTTGACGGATGTCAAGTTTTTGGTGGCTTGGCTGCCGGGGCGCGGTGGCGGCATCGTAAAGTCGCCTCATGCAGATCCGTGAAACGGCCGTCGCCACGCCCGACAAGCCCGCCGTCATCCTGTACCCCACCGGCACGGTGGTGACGTTCGGCGAGATGGAAGCCCGCGCCAATCAGCTGGCGCACTACTTCCGCGAACACGGGCTGGTCGAAGGCGACGCGGTCGCGATTCTGATCGAGAACAACGAGCACATGCACACCGTCATGTGGGCCGCGCGTCGCAGCGGGCTGTACTACGTGCCGATCAACACCCATCTCACCGCGGCTGAGGCGGCCTACATCGTCGACAACAGCGCGGCCAAGGCCATCGTCGGCTCGGAGGCGCTGCGCCCGGTACTGGAGGGGCTGGCCGAGCACCTGCCCAACGGACTTCCCCCGGTTCTGCTGACCACGGGAGACCTCGACGGGTGGGCGAAATACCCGGATGCGGTCGCCGATCTGCCGACCACTCCCATCGAGGACGAGTGGGACGGCGACCTGCTCCAGTACTCGTCGGGCACCACGGGCCGCCCCAAGGGCATCAAGCGCGATCTGCCCCACCTGCCGCCCTCGGAGACGCCGGGTCTGATGGCCGCACTGGTGTCGTTCTGGATGAACCCCGAGGCCGTATACCTGAGCCCGGCGCCGCTCTATCACACCGCGCCCTCGGTGTGGTCGATGCAGGCGCAGGCCGGCGGCATCACCACGGTGGTGCTGGAGAAGTTCGATGCCGAAGGCGCGTTGGACGCCATCGGAAAGTACGGCGTCACACACGGCCAATTCGTCCCGGTGATGTTCACCCGCATGCTGAAACTGCCTGAGCAGGTGCGCAAATCGTATGACGTGTCGAGCCTGCAGCGGGTGATGCACGCGGCGGCTCCGTGTCCGGTGGAGATCAAGAAGCAGATGATCGACTGGTGGGGTCCGATCGTCGACGAGTACTACGCCTCCTCGGAAGCCATCGGTGCCACCCTGATCAGCGCTGACGAGTGGCTGGCGCACCCCGGCTCGGTCGGCAAGGCGATGACCGGTGTGGTGCACATCCTCGACGAGGACGGTAACGAGGTGCCCGCGGGGCAGCACGGCGAGATCTTCTTCGAGGGCGGCGCCGATTTCGAATACCTCAACGACACCGCGAAAACGGCGTCCTCGCGGGACTCGCACGGCTGGAAGAYGGTGGGCGACATCGGGTATCTCGATGAAGACGGCTACCTGTACCTGACCGACCGGCGCCACCACATGATCATCTCCGGCGGGGTGAACATCTACCCCCAGGAAGCCGAGAACATGCTCGTCATCCATCCGAAGGTGATGGACGCCGCGGTGTTCGGCATTCCCGACGACGAGATGGGCCAGACCGTCAAGGGTGTCGTGCAGACCGTCGACCCCGCCGACGCCACCCCCGAGTTCGCCGACGAACTGCTGACCTGGCTGCGGGATCAGCTGTCGCACTACAAGTGCCCGCGCTCGATCTCCTTCGAAGCCCAGTTGCCGCGCACCGACACCGGCAAGCTGTACAAGCAGGAGTTGATCACACGGTACTCGTGATGACGGCGGCCCCATGACGGTGCTGGAGCTGCCCGCCGGAATACGCGTCGCCGTCGAGAAGCCGGACGACGACGCGACTTTCACGCTGACCGAAGCGGATTCGGCCGACCGGCGGGTCGTCACGGTCGCATCGGTCGATGACGCGCTCGCCGATCTGACCCAGCGCTGCGGGCGGTGGCCGCAGGCCGCGGCGGTATGCGATGACGTGCTGCGCGCCCATCAGCCGACCGCCCCGGCGTTCGGGGGTCTGATCACCGAATCGCTGGCATACTCGACGCTGCAGTCCGGAGCCGAATTCGCCCGCTGGCTCGACGAACGCGGGCCCGTGCAGCTACCGGTGGTGCCGGATCCGGTGCAGGCCGAACGCCGCGGCGACACCCTGTCGATCCGCTTCAACCGGACACGGCGGCACAACGCCTTCACCACCGATGCCCGCGCCGCCCTGCTGGAGGCTCTCGAGGTGGCCCGGCTGGACGATTCGGTGACCGAGGTGGTGCTGGCCGGCAACGGTCCGTCCTTCTGCAGCGGTGGTGACCTCGCCGAGTTCGGCACGTTCGCCGACCCGGCCAGCGCGCACCTGGCGCGCACCCGGCACAGCCCGGCCCTGGCGCTGGCCGAACTGACCGAACGTCTGGGCCCGGCCTGCCGGGCCGAGGTGCACGGCCAGGTGTTGGGCAGTGGGCTGGAGATGGCCGCCTATTGCGGGCACATCCGGTGCCACCCCGACGCCACCATCGGTCTGCCCGAGCTCGCGCTGGGTCTGATCCCCGGCGCCGGTGGCACCGTCAGCATCACCCGGCGCATCGGGCGCTGGCGCACCGCGTATCTGGTGCTCTCCGGTGTGACCATCGACGCGGCGACCGCGCTGGCCTGGGGGCTGGTCGACGAGATCAGCGCTGACGTGCCGGCCGGATCACCAGCTCGTTGACGTCCACCTCTGCGGGTTCGTCGATCGCGTAGGCGATGGCCCTGGCGATGGCGTCCGGCGGAATCGAGTCGGCCCGGTAGGTCTGCATCGCCGCTGCCGCCGTCGGATCGGTGATCGATTCGGCCAGTTCGGATTCCACCACCCCGGGGGAGACGGTGGTGACCCGGATGGACGGGTCGAGCTCCTGTCGCAGACCCTCGGTGATCGCCCAGGCGGCGTGTTTGGTGCCGCAGTAGACCGCCGCGGTGGGCACCACCTCATGAGCGCCGACCGAGGCCACCGTGACGAAATGCCCGTGGCCCTGCCGCTGGAACTGCGGCAGCGCCGCGGCGATGCCGTTGAGCAGACCGCGCACGTTGACGTCGATCATGGCGTCCCATTCGTCCACCAGCAGCGCGTCGAGCCGGGACAGCGGCATCACGCCGGCGTTGTTGACGATGACGTCGATGCGGCCGTAAGCGGCGACCGCCCACTCGACGAACGACGCGACATCGGCGCGGTCGGTGACATCGAGGCGGCGCACCGCAATGTTGTCACCCGCCAGTTCGGCGAGGCGGTCTTCGCGGCGGGCACCGGCGAGCACCTGGTGGCCCCGGGCGGCGAGCCTGCGGGCCACCGCCGCGCCGATACCGCTGGTGGCTCCGGTGACGAGGACGATCTTGTTATCTGTCATGACCCCAGCGTCGGACGGCACCGGACGGTCAGCCAGGACGCGGTGTGCCTGGGTGCAGCGCACCCAGGCAGCGCGGTGCCGATGCGTCCTACTGTGGCGGTATGTCGGATCTGGGGGACTACCTACGCAGCAGGCGCGCACTGGTCAGCCCGGGTGATGTGGGCCTGGTCAGCGTCGGGCACCGCCGGGTGGCGGGGCTGCGACGCGAGGAGGTGGCGCTGTTGGCCGGGGTCAGCGTGGACTACTACGTCCGGCTGGAGCAGGGCCGGGAACGGTCCCCGTCGGCACAGGTGCTCGACGCGCTCGGGGCGGCGCTGCGACTCGACGACGACGGCCGCCAGCACCTGTTCCGGGTGGCGGGGCTGGCGCCGCGGCCGCATACCGTCGTCGTCCCGGATCGTGTCGACCCCGCACTGATGCGCCTGATGGACGCCTGGCCGGACAATCCGGCACTGGTCTACAACCGGGCCTATGACGTGCTGGCCACCAACGCGATAGCCGATGCCCTGTTCGGTGATTTCGGCTCGCACGGCAATCTGCTGTCGCTGGTGTTCACCGAGGCCCGGGCCCGGGAGTTCTATGTGGACTGGCCCTCGATCGCGGCGAACTCCGTCGCGGGTTTCCGCCGCAACTACGCCGAAGCCCCGGGTGACCCGCGGGTGGCGGCCGTCCTGGCCGACCTGCTGGCTACCGCCGCCGACTTCGCCGATCTGTGGGCCCGACACGATGCCCGCGGAAAAACGCTGTCCACCAAGTCGTTTCAGCATCCGACGGTGGGACGGCTGACCTTGCAGATGCAGACGTTCGCGGTGCGTTCGGCGCCGGGCCAGGAGCTRGTGGTCTACCAGGCCGAACCGGGGTCCACGAGTGCGGACGCGGTGGCACTGCTCGGCAGTCTGGCGGCGACCGCCGACAGGTGAACACACATACATGTGCGCACGTGCGCACATGTATGTCATGCTTGACGAGTGAGCAGCACCGCCGTCCTCGGCAACCCGGTGTTCCGGCGACTCTTCGCGGCGCAGATCGTGGCGCTCGGTGGCACCGGCCTGCTGACGGTCGCGCTCAGCCTGCTGGCCTACGACCTGGCCGGACCCACCGCCGGAGCGGCGCTCGGCACGGTGCTGGCGATCAAGATGCTGGCCTACGTCTTCATCGCACCGATCATGGCGACGGTGACGAATCGCCTGCCGCGCAGAGCCGTTCTCATCGGGGCGGACCTGACCCGGGCCACGGTCGCCCTGATGTTGCCGTTCGTCGGGCAGATCTGGCAGATCTTCGCGCTGGTGTTCGTCCTGCAGGCAGCGTCGGCGACATTCACACCCGCCTTCCAGGCGGTGATCCCCGCGATACTCACCGACGAGCGGGCCTACACCCGGGGATTGTCGCTGTCCCGGTTGGCATATGACCTGGAGGCGATGGTCAGCCCGATCCTGGCGGCCGCACTGCTGGCGGTGCTGACCTACAACAGCCTGTTCGTCGGAACCGTCGCCGGATTCCTGCTCTCGGCGGCGCTGGTGCGGCGCGCGGCGGTGCCCGACATCGACCCCGACCGCGCACCGTGGCGGCGGCGATTGTTGTCGGGCGCGCGAAACATGCTGAACCATCGTGAATTACGCGCGCTGGTCGCCATGAATCTCGCGGTCGCCGCGGCCACCGCGCTGGTCATGGTCAACTCCGTGGTGTACGTCCGCGACATGCTCGGCGGCAGCGAGGCCGATGTCGCGATGATGCTGGCCGCCTACGGCGCGGGGTCGATGGTGGTGGCACTGTCGGTGCCGAGGCTGCTCACCGTGGTCACCGACCGCACCGTCATGCTGAGCGGAGCGGGTGTCGCCGCGTCCGGTCTGCTGGTGGCCGCGACGGTGCTCGTGGCCGCCACCCCGACGTGGCCGGTGCTGGCGTCGACGTGGGCGCTGCTGGGCGCAGCGACATCCATGGTCAACACCCCGGCGGGACGCCTGCTGCGCCGGGCGAGCACCGAGACGAACCGGACCGCCCTGTTCACCGCGCAGTTCTCGATGTCACACGCCGGGTTCCTGCTGACCTATCCGATCGCCGGCTGGGTGGGCGCGGCCGTCAATCAAGGGCTCGCCGCCGCGATTCTCGCTATCCTCGGTTCATTCGCGGCGCTCGCTGCGGCATGGATCATGACGCGCGGGAGGGGTGAGGCAGATGGGCGGGACATCGCCCGAGAAACCCCGAGCCGAGCCGTCGCCGAGTCTCGTCCATGATGCGTCCCCGGACCGCGACCGCCTCGACGCCGCCAGCGAAACCTTCCGGATGCTGGCCGACCCGACCCGTCTGCACCTGCTCTGGCTGCTGACCCAGGGCGAAGCCGATGTGAGTGCGCTGGCCGAGGTCACCGGCGGTTCCCGCACGTCTGTCAGTCAGCACCTGGCCAAACTGCGGTTTGCCCGGTTGGTGGACACCCGCAAGGACGGGCGACGGGTGTTCTACCGACTGCGTGACGGGCACCTGGGCAGGTTGGTGCAGGAGGGCCTCAACCATGCCGATCACCGGGTGACCGGCGAGCCACCGCACGCCTGAAACTAGAGTCCGAGCCGTGACTGGAAACGGCGGGCCCTATTTCGACGACCTGCAGGTCGGGCAGGTGTTCGACACCGCGCCGTCGATGACCCTGACCTCCGGCGCGGCGGCCACGCACCAGAGCATTCTGGGCGACCGTCTCCGGCTGGCACTGGATGCCGGCCTGGCTGCGGCGGTCACCGGCAGCGGCGGACCGCTGGCACATCCCGCGTTGGTCTGCGATGTGGCGATCGGTCAGTCGACGCTGGTCACCCAGCGCGTCAAGGCCAACCTGTTCTACCGCGGGCTGCAGTTCCACCGCTTCCCGGCCATCGGTGACACCTTGAGCACCCGGACCGAGGTGGTCGCACTGCGGCAGAACTCGGCAAAACCGGGGCGGGCCGCGACCGGCCTGGCCGCGTTGCGGATGACCACGGCGGATCAGGACGGACGGTCGGTCCTGGACTTCTACCGCTGCGCCATGCTCCCGTTGTCCGGCGATGATGTGCGGACCGGACATGCCGATGACCTCGACGCCGTCGGCGCCGATCGCCAGAGCCCACCGGACCCGACGGCGGACTGGAACGCGGAGGCGTTCACCGGTACCGGGTTCGATCACTCCCTGGTCGGTACCGTCCTGCACAGCACCGCCGATGTCGTCACCAGCGCACCGGAGTTGGCCAGACTGTCACTGAACATCGCTGCCACCCATCATGATTGGCGGGTCGGCGGGCAGCGGTTGGTGTACGGCGGGCACACCATCGGGCTGGCGCTGGCCCAGGCGGTCCGGTTGCTGCCGAACCTGGCGACCGTGCTGGGCTGGGAATCCTGCGATCACACCGGGCCCGTGCACGAGAACGACACCCTGCACAGCGAACTGCACATCGAGGCCGCCACGCCCGCCCCGGCGGGCACGCGGCTACGGCTGCGCTCACTGGTCCACGCCGTAGGGGAGGGCCGGGGTCAGGTGCTGGACTGGCGCTTCACCGCTTTGCATTTCTGATATGGGGCAAGTCTGATACGAGGCAAGATGGCGGGTGTGAGCACCGTCGGCGTCCCGGAAGCGCTGAGTGCGCGCGCCCAGGAGGTGGCGGACGCGTTCACTACGCACGCCGGCCCCCCGGTCGACGCCGCCGGGTTGCTCACCGGGCGGGCAGCGCTGCTGGGACTGACCGCCAAAGGGCAGACCTCGGCCGGCGGGGCGTCCCGCATCCTGCGCGGTGCCGACACCTGGTGCGCGTTCACGTTGTCCCGCCCCGACGACATCGCCGCGGTACCCGCACTGATCGAGGTCGACGAGGTAGGCGCCGACCCGTGGCCGCAGCTGCAGCGCTGGGTGTCCACCCGCGCCGCGGCAGCCGCCGTGGACCGGGCCCGGCTGCTGGGCCTGCCGGCGGCCGTCCTCGGCGAGGCGGCACCCCGCCCGCCGGTCACCCTGCCGCACGGACCCCGGGCACAGCGTTCCGGCCGGCTGCTGGTCGTCGACATGTCATCGATGTGGGCGGGCCCGTTGTGCGGGCAGCTGCTCGGTGGCGCGGATGCCACCGTGATCAAGGCCGAGAGCCGCCGCCGTCCCGATGGCACCAGAGCGGGGTCTGCCGCCTTCTACGACTGGATGAACCGCGGAAAGCTCTCCTATGCCATCGAATTCGATGACCACGCGGCGATGCAGCGGCTGTTGGCGGCGGCCGATGTCGTGATCGAGGGGTCGCGGCCCGCCGCGCTGATCCGCCGTGGCCTCGGGCCGGGCGACATCGCACCACGGGCCGGGCGGATCTGGTTGCGTATCAGTGGATACGGCTCCGACGGTGACAGCGGCACCCGGGTCGCCTTCGGCGACGACGCGGCAGTGGCCGGTGGACTGGTCGGCGCGGGTTCCGACGGACCGGTCTTCGTCGGCGACGCGATCGCGGATCCGCTGACCGGTCTGCATGCCGCGGCCGCCGTGGCCGAAGCGTTGACGCGGGGCGGTGGTGAACTGGTGGAGGTGTCGATGTCGGCGACCGCCGCCGGCTACGCCGGGTTTGTCGGCGGGCCCGTCCGGGAACCCATCGAACCGGCAACAGGCGCGTCGGCACCCGCGCTGGGCGCCGACGATGCTGCGGTGCAGGCACTGCTGGACGAAAGGCATTCCGTGTCATGTTGATCCAACGAGCAGCGCTGCTCGACGGACGGGTGGTCGACCTCCGCGTCGGTGCGCAGATCACCGAGATGGCCTCCGAACTCCCCGCGCACCCCGATGAGCAGGTGATCGACGCGGCCGGCGGTGCGGTCATCCCCGGGTTGCACGATCACCATGTGCACGTGCATTCGGCTGCGGCGGCGGCCGATTCGGTCCGGGTCGGCACCACCGAGGTGAACGACCGTGACGACCTGGCCCGGATTCTGGCCGACGCACAACCGGGAGAGGACGGCTGGATCCGCGCGGTCGGCTACCACGAAGCGGTGGCCGGCCCGCTGGATCGGGCCCGGCTGGATACCCTCGCCCCGCCGGTTCCGGTACGGATTCAGCACCGCAGCGGGATCCTGTGGACCTTGAACTCGGAGGGCCTGGCCGCAGTCGGCCTGGCCGACCACCCCGACGGCCGGTTGCGCAGCGCCGACCGCACCTGGTCGGATGCGCTGCAGCGCCGCGACACCGCGATCGACGACCTGAGTCACCGACTATCCGCCTACGGGATCACCGGAATCACCGATGCCACACCGGATCTCGACATCGGCGACATCGTCAAGTTGGACGAGGTGCACCGGCACGGTGGAATGCGTCAGCGGCTACACCATCTGGCGCCGGGAAAACGCATCCTGCATGACGACAATCTGAACCTCGACGAGCTCACCGATTGGGTCATCCGCCGCCATCGTGACGACGCTCCGGTCGCCGTGCACTGTGTCACCGCGGCGCAACTGGTCATCACCATCGCTGCGTTGCGCGCCGCGGGCAGTCATCCGGACGATCGCATCGAGCACGCCGCGGTGGTGCCCGACGACTGCCTCGCCGACCTCGTCGACCTGGGTGTCACGGTGATCACCCAACCCAATTTCGTGGCCGAGCGCGGTGACCAGTACCTCACGGACGTCCCGGCCGACGAGCACCATCAGCTGTGGCGGCTCGCGTCGCTGCTGGATGCCGGGGTGCGGGTGGCGTTGTCGACCGACATGCCCTTCGGTGACGGCGACCCATGGGCCGCCATGCGCGCCGCGGTGCACCGTCGCACACCGGACGGCGCACTATTGGGTGCGGCCGAACGCGTCGGTGCCCGCACCGCCCTGGAACTGTTCCTGGGCACGGCGACCGCGCCGACGGCGCCGCGCAGCGTGGCGCCCGGCCAGCCGGGCGATCTGTGCGTGCTCGGCGTGCCGCCGGCGAAGCTTCTCCACGACCTGGACGGCAGCGCCGTCGTGGCCACGTTGATCGACGGGGAGATCACCTATCGCAGGTGAACGTCAGTCCGGTGGTTCCGTGCCCGGTTCGGGCTTGTGCACATCCGGTGTCTGCTCATCGACATCGGACTCGTCCACCTTGGGCCGGGAGTCGTCACCTGAATCGTCGTCATCGACGTACACACCTTTACCGCGAGGCATCGGCTCCCTTTCTGAAGTTGTGACACATTCCGGAGTCGGCTACCCACAACGCTTACCCGGAAAACCGAGCGGACTCCGTTCCGCGGCTGATCCGGATAACAATCCGGTCACAGTGCAGATCACGATCAATTAAAAGTTTGCCGGTTGACATAAGAAAATGCCGCAAATCGTCAGAGGGCGAGACGGTTTTCGACGCGATTGCGACCGAAGTCACGTCCGGATGATGTAACACCGGCGCCTACCGTCCGACGTTTGATCTACGGTCCGGCGGGGCATCAATAAGGCACGCGTACCGTTGTTTTCGGGTCTGGGACCGTAAGCCTGGGATGTCTAGCACGAGGCATACAGAAGATCAGAACACGAAGGACACCAATCAATCATGAAGCTGAAGAACACACGCATGCGCCGGGTCTCCGCGGGCTGTCTGCTCGGTGCGGCCACCGTCGCGCTGGTAGCTGCGCCGACCGCCTCGGCCGCTCCGAATTGCAACCCCGACGCCGTGGCCGGCACCGTCAGCTCGGTGACCGGCGCCGCCAGTGCCTACCTGAATGCCCATCCGGGCGCCAATCAGGTGGTGCAGGCGGCCCGCACGCAGCCGCGCGCCGAGGCCTCGGCCAATATCCGGGCCTATTTCACGGCGAACTCGCAGGAGTACTACGAGCTGCGCGGCATCCTGGCACCGATCGGGGACACCCAGCGGCAGTGCAACGTCACGCTGCTGTCGCCCGAATTGGCATCCGCCTATTCGGAGTTCATGGCCGGCTAGGAGAACCGGGGCTCCCGTCATCCGCCTAGGCGGATGACGGGACCGGCTCGCCGGTGAATGCCCGCCGTAGCGTGGCGCACTGGCTGTCGAAGAAGTCCCGCGACACCGAGGTTTTCGGCGCGATGCCGTCAAAGCCGTGAAACGCCCCCTGCACCACCTCGACATCGCACGACACGCCCGCCTCGCGCAGGCGCTCGGCATAGGCGAGGTCCTCGTCGTGGAACAGATCGAGGGTGCCGACCCCGACCCATGCCGGAGGTAGCCCACTGAGGTCCTGTCGCCGGGCGGGCACCGCCACCTCGGGGTCGGCGCCGCCCAGATAGGCGGACCAGGCCAGGCGATTGCTCTCATGTGTCCACAGCCGGTGCCCCGGATCGTCGAATTGCGCGCCGACCGATCGGTCATCGAGCATCGGGTACACCAGCAGTTGCGCCACCAGCGACACCTCCCCGCGGTCGCGGGCCAGCAACGCCAGCGCGGCGGCAAGTCCGCCTCCGGCGCTGGCACCGCCGATCGCCACCCGCCCCGAATCGACAGCGGGCAGTCCGGCCAGCCAGGTCAGGGCCGCGTAGCAGTCCTCCAGGCCGGCCGGATATGGATTCTGCGGCGCCAGCCGGTAGTCCACCGAGGCCACCGTCACGCCGAGCGCGGACGCGAAGCGGCGGCACAGCACGTCGTCCTGGGCGGCGCTACCGATCACGTAACCGCCGCCGTGGATCCACAGCAGGGCCGGGCCGGGCGCTGCCACTCCGGCCGGCCGGTACAACCGGACCCCGACACCGGAGGCCAAGGTGAGTACCTCGACCCCGGGCGGGACACGACGGTCGGCCAGCACGGTCATCCGCTGCAACAGACCGAGATTCTTCGGAGTGACGATCTTGCGAGGCAGGACGCGCGCGAAGCGGGTCAGCTCCCGATGGAAGGCGGCGGTTGTCGACACCCCGACAGTATTGCTTACCGGGCGGCGTCCGGATCGGGATCGCGGCTGACGCGCACCCGGCGCGCGACCTCGAGCACCTGCTCGACGGTGGCACCCACGGCACCGGGATCCTTTGCCGCATCGTCATAGTGCCGCAACCGCAACGCATCCGGCCACCACGGATGGTCGACGAAGGCGGGGTCCACTGCCGCCCCACCCTGATGCTGCAACGACCGTTCCGAGATGGCGCTGAGCCGATAGCCGGGGACGGTCGCCGCCAGGTAACGCTTCGCGGCCACATGAGCCCCCGCCAGCCAGCCCACCCGCTGCCCGTACCGGGGCGTCAGCCACTCTCGCGCCAGCAGGTCATGCGCCGGGCCGGCGGGCATCAGCGGGCTGTGTGCGATGTCGTGCAGGGCGGCGGCCAGCACCAGTTCGTCATCGGCCCCGTCCTCCATCGCGCGGGCCGCGGACTGCAGCGCATGGTCCAGTTCGTCGACGGCGACCTCATCCCACACCCCGCGCAGCGACAGCAGGACATCGGCAAGGTCGGTGTGCTCGGGCATGGTTCCAGGTATAGGCACAGTCGCCGCGTCCCCGCACCCCTCGTGGCCGACTGTTCACCGAATGTTGGCCTCCCGGCGGCTATTTGAGCAGGGGATCACGGGGCAGGCCGAGGATCCGCTCCGCGATGGTGTTGCGGGTGATCTCCGACGTCCCGCCGGCGATCGTCATGGCGCGGTTGCCCAGGTATGCCCGGGTCAGTCCGTCGTTCTGTCCGGTGACCGCCGAGACGCCGGCCAGCGCCATGCCGAGTTCGGTGAGTCGCTGCGATTGTTCGGCCACCAACAGTTTGGTCACGTTGCCCTCGGGCCCCGGCTCGGCGCCGGCGATGGCCCGGCTGACCCGGCGCAGGTTGAGCATGGGCAGGGTCAGGGTTTCGGCGATCACCCGACCCGTCTCGTGCACATGGCCGGCGGCCACCGCGGGCGGCGCCTGATCCAGCAGCGCCACGACATCGGCGGTGCTGAACCCGGTGGGTGCACCCGATCCACCGCCGATCGAGATGCGCTCGTTGCCCAGCGTGGCGCGGGCGACCAGCCAACCCTTGTTCACATCGCCGACCACATCGGCGTCGGGAACGAAGACGTCATCGAAGAACACCTCGTTGAAGTGGGCGTCACCGGTGATGCCGCGCAGTGGATTGACCCGCACGCCAGGGGCTTTCATGTCAATGGCCATCATCGTCACGCCGGCGTGCTTGGGTGCGTCGGGATCGGTGCGCACGGTGGCCAGGCCCCACTGGCAGTGCTGGGCCAGACTGGTCCACACCTTCTGGCCGGTCACCGTCCAACCGCCGTCGACGCGCTTGGCCGACGTCCGCACCGCGGCCGCATCCGAACCGGCCTCGGGTTCGGAGAACAACTGGCACCACATCGACTGCCCGCGCAGCACCGGCTCCACCCAACGTTCACGCTGATCGTCGGTACCGGCCTGGGCGATGGTCAGGGTCACCCACCCGGTGATACCCATGTCGGGGATGGCGACATCGCGGAACTCCTCCTCGATGACCAGTTGCTCCAACACATCGGCGCCCCGCCCCCACGGCTGCGGCCAGTGCGCCACCAGATAGCCGGAGTCGACCAGGAAGTCACGCTGCTCGGCCTCGGGCAGCGAGCGGACCTTGGCGGCCGCCTCCGCGGCGGCTGCCCGGAACTGTTCGGCCTCCGGGGGCACGCTGAACGCCACGCTGTGGGTCTGCCCGGCGCGCTGTGCGTCGACCAGATCGGTCAGCGGGTCGGCACCGTCGGTCAGCAGCGCGGACAGGCTGCGTGCCCGGCGCAGGTACAGATGGGCGTCGTGTTCCCAGGTGAACCCGATACCGCCGTGCAACTGAATATTGTTCTGCGCGTTGAAGACCTGAGCGCGGATTGCGTGAGCCGCGGCGATCGCTGCCGGTAGCCAGGCCGCATCCAGGTCGTCGGCCCGGGCGGCGGCCCAGGTGGCCGCGGTGGTCTGCTCGGCGTCGACGAGCAT
>NZ_JBFUKN010000047.1:0-44551 GCF_056400845.1 Mycobacterium sp. P4_H6
CGTCCAGGTTGAAGCCGCCGTCGCAGATGGCCTCGACGCTGTCGTCGTAACCCAGCACGATCAGCGCGCCGGTGCGGCCGCGCAGGATCCGTTCCAGGCCGTCCCGCAGGTCGGTGCCCGGCGCCAGTCGGCCGAGTGTCTCGCGCAGGGTGGGGCGGGCCAGATGTACCACGCTCCGGCTGCCTCTGGACTTCACCGCCATCGCGCCTCCTAGGATCGGCCGCCATTGTTGCCGATCGACCGGAGCGCCCGCAATGCCGTGCCGATGTTGTCCGCGGTGGTCAGCCGCAGACCGGCGGGCACATCCTTGACCCCGGGCGGCACGATGGCGTCGGTGAAACCCAGCCGGGCCGCCTCGGCGAGCCTGCGGTCCATCCCGCTGACCCGGCGCAGATCCCCGGCCAGCCCGACCTCGCCGATGGCGATCGCGGTCGCGGGCAACGGGACGTCGATATAAGCGGACCCGATCGCCATGGCGACGGCCAGGTCCGAGGAGGGATCGGTCAGCCGCATTCCCCCGACCGTGGATAGGTAGATGTCGTGCCGCCCGACCGGCAAATTGGCCCGCTTCTCCAGGACAGCGGTGATCATCGCCGCGCGCGCGGAATCGATACCGCTGACCGCGCGGCGCGGATTGGTGGCCGGTTCCTGTCCGATCAGGGCCTGCACCTCACCGATCATCGGGCGCTTGCCGTCCAGGGTGACCGTGATCGCGGTCCCGGACACCGGGGTCGGACGCTGATCCAGGAACAGCCCGGACGGATCGGCCACGCATTCGATACCGCTGTCGTGCAACAGGAAACAGCCGACCTCGTCGGCCGCGCCGAAACGGTTCTTCACCCCGCGCACCATCCGCAGGGCCGAGGCCCGGTCACCCTCGAAGTGCAGCACCACGTCGACGAGGTGCTCCAGCGAGCGCGGCCCGGCGATGGCGCCGTCCTTGGTGACGTGACCGACCAGCAGCACCGCCACCCCGTCGGCAGCGCGCGCCATCTTGGCGTAGGAGGTCAGCGCGGTGGTGACCGCGCGCACCTGGGTGACGCCGCCGGTGACACCGTCGGCCTCGGTGCTGGACATGGTCTGCACCGAGTCGACCACCACCAGCGTGGGTTTGACCTGTTCGATGTGGCCGAGAGCGGTCGACAGATCGGATTCCGCGGCCAGGTACATCTCGTCGTGCGTGCATCCGGTGCGTTCGGCGCGCAACCGGATCTGCCCCGCCGACTCCTCGCCGGACAGGTAGAGCGCGCGCCGGCCCCCACTGGCCCAGCGGTGCGCCACCTCCAGCAACAGCGTCGACTTGCCCACCCCCGGATCACCGGCCAGCAGGGTCACCGACCCGGGCACCAGTCCGCCACCGAGCACCCGGTCGAGTTCGCTCACGCCGGTGGGAAAGTGCCTGGTGACACCGGGATCGATGGTGGTGATCGGCACCGCGGGTGAGGACGGCGCGACGGCGCGCCGGGTCGAACTGCCGTTCAGCGCGGTGAGTGCGGCGACTTCGTTGACGGTTCCCCAGGTGCCACAGTCCGGGCAGCGCCCGACCCATTTGGGCATGACATGACTGCAGTCGGAACACCGGTATTGCGAACGTACTTTCGAAGCCACACCGTGACGGTAGCCGTCACCCCTGACAGAACGTCAGATTCAGTGCCCGCCGCTTTCGCCGTGTCCGCCGCCGCCCCCGACGACGGGTTCGCCGTCGCGGCGCGCGACCTCGCCTGCCGAGATCGGCACGGTGAACGTGCTGGCGCCGGCCTTCTCGAAGGTGAAGGTGAAGTCGTAGGTGAGGCCGTTGGAGATCGGTTCGGTCAGCGTGACCTGCGCCTGGACCTCGTCCTCGCGCTCCACCATGCCGAGTGCGTCATGGCCGTCGGGGTTGCCGACCAGCAGCAGGCCGTTGGCCGGGATCTCGGCGTCGCCGGTCAGCGTCACCGAGCCGATGTCGGAGGTGATCGACACCAGCTTGTCGTCCACATCGGCCGAGTTGTTGGCCGCCGCGAAGATGAGTTCGGCCTCGGTGCCGGGCTGCACGTAGTCGCTGGTCTGCGGCGCACGCAGGAAAACGTTGCGCAACGCGATGTTGCCCACGGCGTCGACGGTGCCGTTGACGGCGGGTTCCTGAACCGCGGTCTGGGACACCTGGCCGGCGCTGCAGCCGCTGAGGGCGAGGCCGGCGATCAGGGCGCCGGCGGCCAGTCGGGACGCGCGCACGTTGGAGCGGTTCACTGCGACCACTGGAGCCTCCTGCTCAACCGAACTGATTCGACTATGCACTGTAGTAGGTGGTGATCCGGCGCGGTAGCCGAGGGCTTCCCAGCGCCGCGACGAGGTCCGAACTGGGCGCCCGGACAGCCGTCCACGTGCATGTATCCTCCCCGGTGTCAACCCCTAGTCTTTGGTCTCAGTGCCCCTGACCTGCATTGTTGTTCCGCGTCTGTCCGGCCCTCGTGCTAACATTGAGGTGTGAAAGGGGCTCGAAACTGATGATTTTCAAGGTCGGAGACACCGTTGTCTATCCACACCACGGTGCTGCGTTAATCGAGGCGATCGAAACCCGGACCATCAAGGGCGAGCAGCGAGAGTATCTCGTCCTGAAGGTGTCCCAGGGAGATCTCACTGTTCGTGTTCCCGCTGACAACGCCGAGTACGTGGGTGTGCGTGATGTGGTCGGGCAGGAGGGCCTGGACAAGGTCTTCCAGGTGCTGCGCGCACCGCACACCGAAGAGCCGACCAACTGGTCGCGCCGGTACAAGGCGAATCTGGAGAAGCTTGCCTCCGGTGACGTGAACAAGGTCGCCGAGGTCGTTCGCGACCTGTGGCGTCGCGATCAGGAGCGCGGCCTGTCCGCAGGCGAGAAGCGGATGCTCGCCAAGGCTCGTCAGATCCTCGTCGGTGAGCTCGCGCTCGCCGAGAACACCGTTGACGCCAAGGCCGAGATCATTCTCGAAGAGGCGCTCGCGGCCGCGTCCTAGCCGTCACGAAGCGACGATGTGACGGATCTGCGCGTCGGTCTCGGAACCGACGTTCATCCCATCGAGGCTGGGCGACCGTGTTGGTTGCTGTGCCTGAAGTTCGACGAGGCTGACGGCTGCGCCGGTCATTCTGACGGTGATGTTGCCGCTCATGCGTTGTGCGATGCGCTGCTGAGCGCAGCCGGCCTCGGCGATCTCGGTGTCGTGTTCGGCACCGATCAACCCCAGTGGCGCGGTGTCGGCGGCGCAGACATGCTCCGCCATGTGCACGGTCTGCTGACGACCGAGGGTTTCCGGGTGAGGAACGCCGCCGTTCAGGTGATCGGCAACCGGCCCAAGATCGGGCCGCGCCGCACCGAAGCCCAGACCCTGCTCTCAGAACTGCTCGGCGCGCCGGTTTCGGTGTCGGCCACCACCACCGACGGACTCGGCCTGACCGGTCGCGGTGAGGGTTTGGCGGCCATCGCGACTGCCCTTGTGGTCGGTCCGGAACAGTAAGGCCACCAGGCTGGTGCGGCTGACGCCGGAAGGCCGGTAAGCTGGCACGTCGTGACTGGACTGCGGCTTTACGACACGATGGCGGGAGCCGTTCGTGACTTCGTGCCGTTGCGCCCCGGCCACGCCTCGATCTATCTGTGCGGTGCCACCGTTCAGGGGCAGCCTCATATCGGGCATGTGCGCAGCGGTGTGGCTTTCGATGTACTGCGGCGGTGGTTGACCGCCAAGGGCTTCGACGTCGCCTTCGTCCGCAACGTCACCGATATCGACGACAAGATTCTCAACAAGGCCGCCGATGCGCGCCGCCCGTGGTGGGAGTGGGCCGCGACCTACGAGCGCGCCTTCACGGCCGCCTACGAGGCGCTGGGCGTGCTGCCCCCCTCGGTGGAGCCGCGCGCCACCGGGCACATCACCCAGATGGTCGAACTCATCGAGCGGATGATCCAGCGTGGCCACGCCTATGAGGGCGGCGGCGACGTCTACTTCGATGTGCTCAGCCTGCCCGAATACGGCAAGCTCTCCGGGCACCGAATCGACGATGTGCACCAGGGCGAAGGCGCCGCGACCGGTAAACGCGATCCGCGCGACTTCACCCTGTGGAAGGGCGCGAAGCCCGGCGAACCGTCGTGGCCGACACCGTGGGGACCCGGGCGCCCGGGCTGGCACACCGAATGTGTGGCCATGTGCGAGGCCTACCTGGGAGCGGAGTTCGACATCCACGCCGGCGGCATGGATCTGGTGTTCCCGCACCACGAGAACGAGATCGCCCAGGCCGAGGCCGCCGGCGACGGTTTCGCCCGGTACTGGTTGCACAACGGCTGGGTCACCATGGGTGGCGAGAAGATGAGTAAGTCGCTGGGCAATGTCTTGGCGATTCCCGCTGTGCTGCAACGGGTTCGGGCCGCCGAGCTGCGCTACTACCTGGGCAGCGCGCACTACCGGTCGATGCTGGAGTTCTCCGAGAACGCGCTGACCGACGCGGCCAAGGCCTACAGCGGTATCGAGGAGTTCCTGCACCGGGTGCGTAACCGGGTCGGCACGGTGGAACCCGGGACCTGGACCGACAAGTTCGCCGCGGCTCTCGATGACGATCTGTCCGTGCCGATCGCGCTGGCCGAGGTGCACACCGCGCGCGCCGAAGGCAACCGTGCGCTCGACGCCGGTGACCACGAGGGCGCGATGGCAGCGGCACGGTCGATCCGGGCCATGATGGGCATCCTGGGATGTGACCCCCTCGATGAGCGCTGGGAGACCCGGGACGAGACATCGGCCGCGCTGGCGGCGGTGGATGTGTTGGTGCACTGGGCACTTGCCGGCCGCGCCGAGGCGCGTGAGAAACGTGACTGGGCTGCCGCAGACGCCATCCGGGACCGGCTCAAAGAGGCAGGCATCGAGGTCACCGACACCGCAGACGGACCCCAGTGGTCGCTGACCGAAGGGGAGAATTAGCAATGGCCGGAAACTCACAGCGCCGCGGCGCCATTCGCAAAGAAGGCACCAAGAAGGGCCCGGTCGTAGGGTCCGGCGGCGTCCGCAGACGCGGCCTGGAAGGCAAGAAGGCGACGCCGGCGGCCAAGGACAGGCCGCACCATCCGGCCGCCAAGAAGGCGGCCAAGGCCGCACGCGCCGCCCAGGGCCGGCACCGCAAGACCGACGAGACCGAGGTCGTCCTCGGGCGCAACCCGGTGGTGGAATGCCTGCGCGCCGGTGTGCCCGCCACCGCACTGTGGGTGATGCTCGGGGTCGACGCCGATGAGCGGATCACCGAATCCGTGCAACGCGCAGCGGATTCCGGTATCTCGATCCTGGAGGTCCAGAAGCACGACCTGGACCGGATCGCCAGCAACGGGCTGCACCAGGGCCTGGCGCTGCAGGTGCCGCCCTACTCGTACACCCATCCCGATGACCTGCTCAAGGCCGCCCAGCGCGACAGCGTCCCCGCCCTGCTGGTGGCGCTGGACAACATCTCCGATCCGCGCAACCTCGGCGCCATCGTGCGCTCGGTCGCGGCATTCGGCGGCCACGGTGTGGTCATCCCGCAGCGGCGTTCGGCATCGGTCACCGCGGTCGCCTGGCGGACGAGTGCCGGTGCGGCAGCACGCCTTCCGGTATCGCGCGCGACAAACCTGAACCGCACCCTGAACAGCTGGTCGGACGCCGGCCTGCAGGTCGTCGGCCTGGACGCCAAGGGCGACACCGAACTCGACGAACTGGATGCCTCCGGGCCGATGGTGGTCGTGGTGGGCTCGGAGGGCAAGGGCCTGTCCCGGTTGGTGCGGGAGAACTGCGACGTCATCGTCTCGATCCCGATGGCCGGTCCCACCGAATCGCTGAACGCCTCGGTGGCCGCCGGTGTGGTGCTCGCCGAGATCGCCCGGCAGCGCCGCAGCTAGCAAACCCGGTTACCGCGTTCTTCCCGCGCGGACACCACCTGCACGTTATGGTCGACGGACCCATCCCAGTGGAGTCCGAGGAAGCGCCCATGAGTACTCCCGCGCAGCGCGCCGCCCAGCTGGAACTCGTCGCCCGGCTCAAGTCGTCCTACCCCGAGCTGCCCGACGCCCCGACACCCGATCTGCTCGGCCACGAGCGCATCGCCGCCTACCTGAAGCCGGTGCACGACGTCGGTGGCGAACCGGACGCCCCGATGAAGTACGAGAACAAGCAGTACGAGGCGTGGGAGGAATTGACCTACGTGATCTGCGAGGTGCTGGCCTGGCGCGGCATCTGGCTGTCCGAGGAGCGGCGCCGGATCGGCAACGTCGACGTCGGCCGCGCCGAATACCTGGGACTCCCGTACTACGGACGCTGGTTGTTGTCGGTGGCGCGGATCCTGGTGGAAAAGCACCACATCGGGCTCACTGAACTCACCGAGCGGATGGCCGAGGTCAAGGCCCGCTACGCCGGCGGCCTCGACGGCCGCGCGATCGAGGCCCGGCCCAGGTACGAAGGCGACGGATCGGGGGTCAGGCGCAACACTCATCACCTGCATGCGGTCGGCAAGGGTGATCCGCAGGTGTACGCCGGGCACGCGGGGACTCCCGCGTTCGGGGTCGGTGACCGGGTGGTGGTCCGCGACGAGCTGCCGGTGCTGTTCTACACCCGCACACCGGAGTACGTGCGCGGCGCCACCGGCGAGATCGCGGCGGTGGCCTATGAGAGCCCGGCCGCCGAGGACGAGACCTGGGACCGCCCGGACGCACCGCCGGAATGGTTCTACGTGGTGCGGTTCAACATGTCCCAGCTGTGGCACGGCTATACCGGCACCACCACCGACACCTTGCAGACCGAGATCCCCGAGCATTGGCTCCGGGCCGCCAGTTGATCTCAGTGAGAAGGGTTCTCCCATGACCGGACACGGCCACGACCACGACCACGACCACGAGCGGACGGTCGCGCCGATGGTCGACGAGATCACCGACTTCGAGGTGCTGGAAGTCGCGCTGCGCGAACTGTGCATCGAGAAGGGCATCTTCACCGCGGCCGAGCACCGCCACTTCACCGAGTTCGCCGAACAGATCGGGCCGACACCCGCCGCGCACCTGGTCGCACGGGCCTGGCTCGACCCGGAGTTCAAGGCGCTTGCGCTGTCCGAGCCGATGTCGGCCAGCAAGGAGGTCGGTGTCGACTGGATGGAGCCCACCGGTTTCGGCACACCCAGTGATTTCACCGCCTTCCAAATCCTTGCGGACACCCCGAACCTGCACCACGTGATCGTCTGTGCGTTGTGTTCGTGCTACCCCAGGCCGATCCTCGGCAACTCGCCGGAGTGGTACCGCACACCGAACTACCGTCGCAGACTGGTTCGTTGGCCCCGGCAGGTACTTGCCGAGTTCGGCCTCTACCTGTCCGATGACATCGAGGTACGGGTGCAGGACTCGAACCAGAAGCATCGCTTCATGGTCATGCCGATGCGGCCGGAGGGAACCGAGGGCTGGTCCGAGGACCAACTGGCCGAGATCGTCACGCGCGATTCCCTGATCGGGGTTGCGTTACCCAAGGCGGGCGTGACCACCAATGTCATCACCGACACCCGTCCGGCCGTCCACCCCATCCCGGACCGGCCGTGAACACGCCGATCGCCCCGCTGCAGCAGATCGTCGAACGCGATCAGGTGTGGCTGCGGATGGCGGCCAAGCACGGGGTGGACAACCCGGTACCGCCGTGGAAGACCAGCCTGGACGGGCTGTGCGATGCCCTCGACGCGGCCTCGTGCAGCGCCGATGTGCCGACGTTCAAGGAGCGCCGCGACGAGGAGGATGAGCTGGTCGCCACCCTGTATGCCGGACTGCCGTACCCGGAGAACCAGTTGATGGCACTTGCGCATTCGCTGCTCGTGCGTGGTGTCATCACCGAGTCCGAACTCGAAGACCGGCTGGCCGCCGTCCGCGCCCGCCTACAGTCCTGAGTCAGCCCGACCGGGTGACCACCCACAGGCACACCACCGCCACGATCAGCGTGAGCGGAGTGGTGCACAGCCCGACCCTGCTGAACTCGGTGAACCGCGCAGGCATCCCGTCGCGGTGGACGACGCTGCGCCACAACAGGTTTGCCAGCGATCCGGGGTAGGTGAGGTTCGGCCCGATGTTGACCCCGATCAGTACCGCCAGCACCGCGGCGGGTCCCACCGGCGTCACCAGCGGCAGCATCACCAGTACCGCGGGCAGATTGTTGACGACATTGGACAGCAGCGCCGCCACCGCGGCGATACCCAGCAGCGCGAGCAGGCCCTGGCCGTCGGGGATGAGGCGATGCATCGCGGTTTCGAGACCGTTGCTCATCACGGCGGTGACCACGACGCCCAGGCACAGCACGAATGCCAGGAACGGAAGGTCCAGCGCGGCAAAGATTCCGGACACCGTGCTGTGCTTCTGGACCAGGCTGCGCACGCCGAGCGCCAGTGCACCGGCCAGCGCGGCCCAGGCCGGTGACAGTCCGAGCGCCGACGTGACCGCGAATCCGGCGAGGGTCAGGAACACCACCGCGAGCGCGAAGACCGGCACGGACAGCGGCTCGTCGGGTGCGGTGTGGTGTGGTTCGACGGCCAGGTCCTTGGCGAAGATCCAACGCAGCAGCACGAACTCGACCAGGATCGCGGCCAGCCAGGGCAGCGCCATGGTGGCGGCGAAATGTAGGAACGTCAGACCGGCCGCGCTGAAGGCCAGCAGGTTGGTCAGGTTGGACACCGGCAGCAGCAGCGACGCGGTGTTGGACAGATGCGCCGTGGCATAGGCGTGCGGGCGGGCCGGCACGGACAGGGTGCGTGCGGTGGCGAGCACCACCGGTGTCAGCAGCACCACGGTCGCGTCCAGGCTCAGCACCGCGGTGACCGCCGCCGAGATACCGAATACCGAGGCGAGTAAACGGTTCTGGCCGCTGGAGGTGACCCGCGCCATGAACACCCCCGCCGCGTGGAACAACCCTACGTCAGCGCAGAGCCGCGCCAGCACCAGGATGGCGGCCAGGAATCCGACCACCGGCGCGAGCTCGGACACCTCGGCGACCGCCGCATCCCAGGACACCGCGCCGGTCACGATGACAGCTGCCGCCGCGGCCACCGCCACCACGGCCTGAAAGCGAGGGCACAGCAGCGCGAACCCGAGGACCGCGGCGAGCGCGGCGACGGAGAGAATCAGCGCCATGGATCCGTCGGCTGCCACAGCGTCGGCAGATGCAGCTCGACACCGTCCTCGGCGGCCAGCGCGGACAGCGTCCGCATCGACGCGTCCAGATCGTCGGCCGCGAACGGCAGCGCACGCAGCGGGCGGTCCAGCGGCCGGAAGAAGTCGTCCCAGTGGATCAGCACCACGCGACGCGCGCCGACGGTGCGGACCGTCTCGGCCCAGTAGTCCAGCAGGTAGCGCTCGGGCTGCAGGCCCAGTTGCCCGATGCCCAGATACACCACCTCGGCGCGCTGACCGACCAGCGCACCCGCAACGAAGCCGGCGCTGCCGACCACCAGCATCCGGCGTCCGCTGGGCCGGTGCGCCACCATCGTCGACCACGCTTCACCGCACCGGTAGACCGAGGCCCGCACCGGGGGGTCGACCGGCGCGTCGATCACGCCGGGAAACCGGTCCGGTGGGCAGTGGTCGCCGACGATCAGGGTGACGTCGAAGGCGCCGAGGCGCATCGGCTCACCCGGGGTGGCCACCACGACGCGGTCGGCGGGCAACCGGTGCCCGACGTGCGCCGCCGAGGCGCCGCCGACGAGTGTCGCACCGGTCCGCTGCGCCACCACCGCCGAGTCCATGGCGTGGTCGAAGTGGGTGTGCACCGGGAGCACCGCATCGAGGGTGCGCACTCCGAGCCGGCCGAGACAACCGTCGATGCGGGGCTCCGAGGGCGCGATCCGGCCCAGCCCGACCTGCAGCAGCGAAGGCCTGCTGAAGAAGCCGTCGGTCAACACCGCCGATGTCCCATCGGAGATCAGCAGGGTGGTGACACCGGCCCAGGTCACCGTCGGCGCCGCGGCCGGGCCGGCCGGCGGCAGGTCGAAGTACCGCGCGTAGTCGTCGATATCGGGCCGGCCGGCTTTCAGGCGCATGCCCCAGAGCCTATTGCCCGAAGCTGGCGGACCCCTGCGCTACTGGGTCCCGTACCGGCGGCGGAACTTCTCCACCTGTCCGGCCGTATCGAGGTGGCGGTTGGTGCCGGTCCAGAACGGATGAGAGTCCGCGGTGACATCGACGACGACCAGCGGGTAGGTGACGCCCTGATAGTCGATGGTGCGGTCGCTGGTGACCGTCGACCGGATCAGGAACGTCTTGCCGGTGCCGGCGTCCTGGAAGACCACCGGGTGGTAGTCGGGGTGGATATCGGGTTTCATTCTTCTCCGTTCAACATGATGTGTTCGTCGGCCAGGTCGTGGGACAGCTCGGCGCAGGGATCTTCGTGCCACTCCCCGAACGGGTCGGGGTAGGAGGCCCAGTCTCCCGGGCGGTCCAGTTCGGCATCGGTGAGCAGTGCTGTGTTCAGAGCAGCCGTGATGAACTCCGGGTTCGCCCCGCAGACCAGGACGGTCAGGGCGATGTGCCGGTCGCCGAACCGTTCGTCCCAGTGCGAGGCGGCCATGGCAGTGCGCTCCGGGTCGACGTAGGCGCGGTCGCGTTCGGCCATGCCCGCCAGCCAGCGTCCGGCATCGCCGACGCCGAGACCGCCACCCGCCGATTCGATCCACACCACGGTGTCGGGTTGACTGGCCAGCCAGGCCCGTCCGCGCACCCGCACCACGCCGTCGAGCAGCGCGTCGATGGCGTGGTGCAGGCGCTCGGGATGAAATGGCCTGCGCGCGTTGAATTCCAGCAGCTCGACCTCGCCGTCCGGTTGCAGCGGGGGTTGCCCGGCCAGCAGCGAATCGTGCGGGTCGTCGGAACGGCCGCGGCGTGACTGCGCATCGAGATGCTTCAACGCCGTGGTGACATGCTGCAGTCCGACGGTGATCCGGGCCCGCGGCGCCAGTCTGCGCAGCACGGCCAGGGTGGCCCGGTCGGCCTCGGTCAAAACCAGCACGTCGGCGAACTCGGCCTGGCCGACCACCGCCTGGGCCACGGTGCGGGAAGCGTCGAGCTCGTCGTCGCCGAGCGCCTGGCTGAGCCACACCCCGGTGTCGACACAGGTCACGACCGCCTGGATCTCGACGTCACGACCGGCCGGGCCATCGATATAGCCCGGCCCCAGCTGCACGGGTGTGTCGTTGATGGCCGTGCAGATCGCTTCCGGGTCAAGCCATTCCATCAAGTGCACGACGATGCGATGCACGTCGCTGCGCCGGTGCAGTTGGCGCAGCAGGATCAGCAGGTCGTTGCGGATGGTGCAGGTGACACAGCAGTTGGCGATCTCCAGCGGCCACTGGGTGATCACCAGCTTGGTGTCCCGCATACCGCTGACCCGCCGGATCACGACGTGTCCTTCGGCCGCGTATCCGACCACTGCGGTCCCCGGCGTGCGGATCAGCACGTCGGCGACATCGGTCCCGGCACCCTGCCCGGCTACCAGTACAACTGGCGTCCGCATCTCATCACACCCTTATCGGTAACGATTGTCATTAAGTCGATTCGTACGTTACCGTGTGTCGGTCAGCTTGTCGAAAATCGTTTTCATTAACGAGTGAGCATGTATGAGGAGCCGCCGATGTCTGCGCACTGCCAGGTCACCGGGCGCGCACCGGGTTTCGGTAACCGGGTGTCACATTCGAATCGGCGCACCCGTCGCCGGTGGAACCCGAATATTCAGGTCAAGACCTATTACCTGCCCTCGGAGGGCCGGCGTATCCGGCTGCGGGTCAGCACCAAGGGCATGAAGGTCATCGACCGGGACGGCATCGAGGCGGTCGTCGGTCGGCTGCGCAGGGAAGGGCAGAAGATCTGATGGGCAAGAGTAATGACATCCGGCCGATAGTGAAGCTGAAAAGCACTGCCGGCACCGGATATACCTACGTCACCCGCAAGAACCGGCGCAACGATCCGGATCGCCTGGTGTTGAAGAAGTACGACCCGGTGCTGCGCAGGCATGTCGATTTCAAGGAAGAACGCTGATGGCCAAGAAGTCGAAGATCGTCGCCGATGAGCGTCGCCGTGCCATTGTGGCGCGCTACGCCGAGCGGCGCGCCGAGCTCAAAGACCTGATCCGCAGGCCGGATGCCGATGCAACACAACGTATGTCGGCGCAAGCCGAGCTTCAGCGGATGCCGCGCGACGCCAGTGCGGTCCGGTTGCGTAACCGCGACGCCGTCGACGGCCGGCCGCGTGGGCACCTGCGCAAGTTCGGGCTGTCCCGGGTGCGCATGCGTGAGATGGCGCACCGAGGTGAGCTTCCCGGCATCAAGAAAGCGAGTTGGTGATGGCACCCCGCGCGCCGAAGAAGCGCAGACCCGCACCGGAGGAGATCAAGCGGCCGCGGCAGAACAAGCTCAAGGCGCTCGGCGTCACCGAGGTCGACTACAAGGACGTCTCGCTGCTGCGGACGTTCATCTCCGAACGCGGCAAGATCCGTTCCCGGCGGGTCACCGGGCTCACTCCGCAACAACAGCGCCGGGTCGCGATCGCGATCAAGAACGCCCGAGAGATGGCGTTGCTGCCTTACGGTGGGCCCTAGTGATCCGCCAGATCCTCTGAAGACGTTGCCGTCCAGCTGTTCTCGGCGACGAACTCGGACAGCGGCCGGCCGTGGGTCCAGTCGTCGATCTCCAGGGCCGGGCGGTCCGGGAACTCCGGCACCGGGCCCAGACACAGGATCGCGACGGGCTCGGCGCCTTCGGGCATGCCGAGCAGGTCGGCCAGGAGGGCGGGTTCGAAGATCGACACCCAGCCCATGCCGAGGCCTTCGGCACGGGCGGCCAGCCACATGTTCTGGATCGCACAGGACACCGATGCCAGGTCCATCTGCGGCATGGTCCGGCGCCCGAACACGTGCCGTTGCCGGTCATCGCGCAGCGCGACCACCAGCAGTTCGGCGCACTCCAGGATGCCCTCGACCTTCAGTTCCAGGAATTCGTCACCCCGGGTGCCGAGCGCTTCGGCGGTGCGCTTGCGTTCCTCGTCGACCAGATCGTGCATGGCGGTGCGCAGGTCCGCGTCGGTGATGCGGATGAATCGCCACGGCTGCATCAGTCCCACACTCGGGGCGGCATGCGCCGCCTGCAACAGCCGGGCCAGGACGTCCTCGTCCACCGTGGCGCCCGGCACGAATCGGCGCATGTCCCGGCGTTCGGCGATGGTCCGGTAGACGGCCCGGCGTTCGGCGGCGCTGAACGCGTGATCGGTCACGCCGTCAGCCTAGAGACCCCGGGCCGCCCTGGTGCTACGCAGCCCCGCGGCGGCCGCGCCGAGGCAGGCCGCGGCGACGGCACCGGCAAACCACGGGAACACCGAGGCCAGATCCCATCGGGTGGCGGCCCAGCCGGCAATCAGGGTCGGGACGGCCATCGCGGTGTAGGCCAGCAGGTAGAACGCCGACATCGTCTCGCCGCGCCGCGTCGCGGGCACCACATCGGAGAGGTGGCGGAGCGAGCCGCCGAATCCCAGTCCGAATGTCGCGCCGAGCAGCACCGCGGCCACGAACACCAGCTCCCAGCGGTGGGTCAGCAGGACCGGGATCGTCAGCAGCAGCGACACGGCCATCCCGACGTCACCGATGATCGCCGAGTACCTGGCCGGCAGCCGGGTGGCGGCGAGCTGGGCCATGGCGGCGGCGAACGCGGTGGTGGCGACCACCGCACCGCCGAAGACGAGATTGTCGATGTGCGTCTGCTGGGCGGCCAGTGACGGGTACAGCGAGAGCAGCACACCGAGCACCGACCAGGACGCCATGGCGCCCAGGGCCGAGAACCAGAAGTCGGCGCGGATCTCCGCGGGCACAGCCGGTTTGGCCAGCCGGATGGGACCCTGGGTGCGCGCCGTGTGTGGCTCGTCGAGTGCCAGCAGCCCGACGCCGATGACCAGGCAGATGACCGCGACGACGGCATACGGTGTGCGCAGCGGATGCGGTGCGTACTGGGCCAGCAGCGCCGAACCGATGATCGCGACTGTCATGCCGATGTTGAAGCTGACCCCACTGAGCTGGCCGGTGCGCACCCCGTGGTTCGGGCGCAGGTCTAGCAGTGCCGCCGCGCCGGCGACGACGATGGAGCCGACCGCGGCGCCGTGGATGGTGCGGGCCAGCAGCAGCATCGCCATGCTGTCGGCGATCAGGAACACCCCGAGCCCGATCAGCAGCGCCACCAGGGCTCCGATCAGGACCGGCTTGCGGCCGACGACATCGGAGATCTTGCCCGACACCAGCACCGCCGCCAAAGCCGCCAGCGCGTATACCGCGAAGACGATGGTGGTGGCCAGCGGAGACAAATGCCAGTTCGCCTCATAGATCCCGTACAGCGGGGCGGGCAGTCCGGAGACGCCCAGTGCGACGCCGCTCAGTACGAGTACGAGCGGGTAGGCCCAGCGTTGCACCGGGCTGGTCGCAGGGTCGAACGCCACCATCGCAGGCAACCTCCTCGGGCTGGTTTGACGGACATCGAACTGGATTCAGGCTACGCTGGGTTTGACAGACATCAAACCGAATATGACCGAGGTTATTCCGATGCCAAACAATGCGCTGGTCACCGAGTACCCGGTGCACGCGGTGGGTCCGGTGCAGAAGGTGCTGGCGGCGATCCACGACCCGGTGCGTCTGGAGGTCGTCCGGCGCCTCTACAACGCCGAGACGCCACTGCAGTGCGGGGTGCTCTACGACGGCATCAACAAATCCACCGCCACCCACCATTTCAAGATCCTGCGTGAGGCTGGCATCACCGAGCGCATGGTGACCGACGGGTTGACGTATCAGAAGCTACGTCTCGACGAGGTCGAATCGGCCCTGCCAGGACTGCTGGCCAGTGTCGTCGGCGGTGCCAACCGGGACGCCGCCGCTAGCTGAACGGCGCGGGCGTCATCCCTTGCTCGGCGAGCCGTGTCCGAACCGCCTCGGCGATCTGCACGGCCCCGGGCGAGTCCCCGTGCACGCAGACCGATTCCACGCTGATCGGTATCTCGGTGCCGTCCTGCGCGGTGACCCTGCCCTCGGTGATCATGGTCAGCACCCGGGCGGCGATCTGCTCGGCGTCGTGCAGTACCGCGCCCGGTTCGCGGCGTGACACCAATTGCCCGTCGGGCCGGTAGGCGCGGTCGGCGAAGGCCTCGGCCACGGTGCGCAGCCCGAGTTCGCCTGCGGCGTCGAAGAACACCGAGCCCGCCAGCCCGAGCACCGGCAGCCCGGGGTCCACCGCGTGCACGGCCGCCGCGACGGCGCGAGCCTGCGGCTCATTGGTGACGATCGAGTTGTAAAGCGCCCCATGTGGTTTGACGTAGGTCACCGATGACCCCGCAGCGGTGGCGATCGCGGACAGCGCACCGATCTGATAGATCACCTCGGCGGTCAGCTCGTCGGGATCCACATCGATGAAGCGTCTGCCGAACCCGGCCAGATCGCGATAGCTGACCTGGGCGCCGACGCGGACACCGCGCTGGGCCGCGGCCCGGCAGACCCGCAGCAGGCCCGCCGGATCGCCGGCATGGAACCCACAGGCCACGTTGGCCGAGGTGACGATGTCGAGCATGGCGTCGTCGTCGCCGAGGGTCCACACCCCGAAACCCTCGCCGAGGTCGGCATTGAGATCCACAGTCACGGCTTTCTAGCCTAGTGCGCGTCGATGCTCGTCGAGGTCGATCCGGTGCTCGGCGGAATCGATCAGCGCGGTGTCGTGGGTGGCGGCCACCACCGTGGTGCCGTGGGCCGCCAGCCTCGTCAGATGCCCGATCACCATGGCCGCCGATGCGGCATCCAGCCCGGTGGTCGGCTCATCGAGCAGTAACAGCGGGGCCTCCTGCGCGAAGGCCTGGGCCAGCAGGACGCGTTGCCGTTGGCCGCCGGAGAGTTCGCCGAGCGTGCGGTGACGCAGATCGGCGAGTCCGAGTTCGGTCAGCCAGAATTCGACGACGGCACGGTCGTCGGCTGCGGGCCGGCGCAGCAGGCCGAGGTGGCGCCACCGCCCCATCATGACGGCCTGCGCCGCGGTCAAGGGGAACGAATCGGTGACCGCGCTGCGCTGCACGGCGAACGCGATATTGCGCGTACCGGGGGCGACGGTGCCGGCGTCGGGGTGATGCACACCGGCCAGCAATCCGAGCAACGTCGACTTCCCGCAGCCGTTGGAACCCGCGACGGCGGTGACGGCGCCCGAGGCGATCGACAGCGTCAGCCCACGGAAAACCGTTGTGCCGGAAAAGCCGAAGTCGATTCCGGACACCTCGATGGCGTCGGTGACCCGAGTCACCTTATTGAAAATGAGTTTCATTACTGATAAGACTCTACGGCATGACGTCCTGGCTCATCGACCCCTTCCAGGCGGACATGGTCCTTCGCGCCTTGGTGGCCGGGGTGACCGCCGCCTGTCTGTGCTCTCTGGTCGGCTGCTGGGTGTTGTTGCGGCGCAGTGTCTTCCTGGGTGAAGCCATGACCCACGGCATGCTCCCCGGTGTCGCCGTCGCCGCGCTGCTGGGTGTCAGCCTGATGGCCGGTGGCCTGGCCGCCGCCCTGATCATGGCCTTCGGTGTCGCCGCGATCGGCAGATCCTCGAAGCTGTCCGCCGACACCAGCATCGGACTGTTGCTGGTGGGCATGCTCGCGCTCGGGGTCATCGTGGTGTCCCGGTCCCAGAGCTTCGCCGTCGACCTCACCGGGTTCCTGTTCGGGGATGTCTTCGCGGTGCGGACCACCGATCTCGCGGTGCTCGGCGCCGCGCTGCTGCTGACCCTGGGTGCCGTAATCGTGGGTCACCGTGCCTTCGTCGCGGTGACCTTCGATCCGCGTAAGGCCGCCACCCTCGGTCTGCGTCCACAGTTGGCGATCCCGGCGCTCACGGTGTTGATGGCGGTGGCCATGGTCGCGTCGTTCCACGTGGTCGGGACCCTGCTGGTGCTCGGTCTGCTGGTCGCTCCGCCGGCCGCGGCGCTGGCGTGGGCCACCTCGATACCCCGTGTCATGGCGCTGTCGGCCGTCATCGGGTCACTCGCGGTGTACCTCGGCCTGCTGATCTCCTGGCATGCCGGGACCGCGGGTGGCGCGACGATCGCCGGTGTCGCGGTGCTGCTGTTCTTCGTGTCGGCGCTGTTGGCCCAGCTGCGCATCCGGTGGACGAAGGCCGCGGCGGTGGCGGTGGTTTCCTGCGCGGTGGCCGGATGCGCCACCGCGCCGACGCCGGCGCCGGCGGCCGGTACGGGCGACGGGGTTGCCGTCGAGGACGGCGCCCGCGAGGCCGACGGGCCCCTGACGAAGCTGGTGCTCGTCGACCCCGTGACCGGTGCCACCTCGGTGTACGACGCGGTCGACGAGGTCGAGACCCCGGTCGGCACCCACGGACCGGTGACCGGACTGGAGGGTGATGGACGGTTCGCCTACCTGCAGACCCGCAGCGGCACCACCGTCGTCGATGCCGGGGCGTGGACCTTCGACCACGGAGACCACTACCACTACTTTTCCGGCACTGCGGCCGAGGCCGCGACGCTCGATGTGTCGGCGGCCTCGGTCAGTGCGAGCAATTCCGTCGTGGCGCTCCGTTCACCCTCGGGGACAACCGAACTGATCGACCGGGAACGCCTCGGGCAGAAGTCCGTCGCACCGTCCGAACTCACCGTCCCGCCGGATGTGGCCGCGGCCGCGCCGTACGGCAGCAGGCTGGTGACGGTCGCCTCCGGCGGCCGCCTGCAGGTCACCGACGACGCCGGCACCTCCGAGTTGGCGGGAGACTGCCCGCTGCCCTCCTGGGTGATGACCAGCAGGCGGGCCGTGGTGTTCGGATGCGAGACCGGCGCCGTCCGGGTCACCGGAGGTGACAAGGATCTGACGGTGACGGCGGCCCCGTATCCGGCCGACGCACCGTCCCAACGTCCGGCGAGCATGGAGCACCGCGACCGCGCCGACGTGTTCGCGGGACTGGCCGCCGGGAACGTCTGGGTACTCGACAGCCGTCAGCGATCCTGGACGTTGATCCCGGTCCCCGACGCGGTGGCGACCAACACCGCCGGCGACGGGACCGTACTGGTGCTGCACCGCGACGGGACACTCAGCGCCTTCGACATCGGAACCAGAACCGAGACGGCGCGAATCCCGTTGTTCCCCAGTCTCATTCCGCACTACGGTCCGCAGCCGGTGGTCGATCTGGACTCCGATCGCGCGTATGTCAACAACGCCGCCACCCACGAGGTGTACGAGATCGACTATGCCGACGGACTGCGCGTCGCCCGCACCCTGCGCACCGAGGTGGCGCCCGGTCTCATGGTGGAGGCCGGCCGGTGAGCCGCCTGCTGGCTGTCCTCGCGCTGCTCGGGGCGCTGCTCACCGCGTGTGCGGACAGCGCCGGCGGTAGCGAGATCGTGGTGACCACCAACATTCTCGGCGACGTGGTGCGCAACGTGGTGGGTGATGCCGCGACCGTGCGGGTGCTCATGCAACCCAACGCCGACCCGCATTCGTTCGGGGTGTCCGCGCAGGACGCCGCGGCGATGGGCAGCGCCGGACTGATCGTCCACAACGGACTCGGACTGGAAGAGAACATCATCCGAAACGTGGAAAGCGCGCGGGCACAAGGCGTTCCCGCGCTCGCGGTCGGTGATCACATCGAACCCCTCGAGTACCGCGGCGGCGACAGTGCGGGCACGCCCGACCCGCACTTCTGGACCGATCCGCAACGCATGATCACGGCCGTCGACGTCATCGAGCAGACGATCACCCGTGAGGTCGACGGGATCGACACCGCGGCAGTGACCCGCAACGCCGACACCTACCGCGAACAACTGCGCGCCCTCGATCGGTCCATGGGTGACGGTTTCGGCGCCCTGGCGCCGGAACGCCGCAAGCTCGTCACCAATCACCACGTGCTCGGCTACCTCGCCGAGCGCTTCGGCTTCGCCGTGATCGGCGCCGTCGTGCCCAGCGGCACCACCCTGGCGGCACCCAGTCCGTCGGACCTGCAATCTCTGGTCGGGGCCATCGAATCCGCCCGGGTGCCGGCCATCTTCGTCGACTCCTCACAGCCGGAGAAGCTGGCCCGGGTGCTCGCCGAAGACGCCGGTGTCGAGGTGCGCATCGTGCCGCTCTACAGCGAATCCCTCAGCCCGCCCGGCACGCCGGGCGCCACCTACCTCGACATGATGCGCGCCAACACCGACGCCATCGTCACTGGTCTGCGATAGCAGAGAAATGGAGCCAAAATGTCCCATCCGCGGTGGCTTTACCGCGTCGGAGCCGTGTCGTTCGCGGCGGCCGCGCTGGCGGCGTGCTCATCGAGCACCGAGAACGCCGACAGCACAGCCAGTTCCGAGTCGACCTCGAGCGCGCCGATCGCCGAACCGCTGGTGGCCACCTACGACGGGGGCCTCTACATCCTCGACGGCAAGACGCTCGAGGTGAGACAGGACATCCCACTCGAGGGATTCCTGCGGGTCAACCCGGCAGGGGACCACGGCCACGTGTTGGTCACCACCACCGAGGGTTTCCGCATCCTCGATGCCGCGGGCGGGCAGCTGACCGAGGACACCTTCCCCGCCGTCGAGGCCGGTCATGTCACGCCGCACGGCGAGAACACGGTGCTGTTCGCCGACGGCACCGGGGAGATCACCGCCTTCGATCCGCATGACCTGGAAAAGGGCGGTATGCCCGAAACCCGGAAGTTCACCACCCCCGAGGCGCATCACGGGGTGGCCGTGATCCTGGCGGACGGCACCCTGCTGCACACCCTGGGCAACCCGGACACCCGCGTCGGCGCCGTTGCGCTGGACGGGGACCGCGAGATCGCGCGCAGCGAGGAGTGTCCGGGCGTGCACGGCGAGACCGTGGCCGCGGACGAGGTGGTGATTCTGGGCTGCGAGAACGGCGTGCTGGAGTTCGCCGACGGAAAGTTCACCAAGATCGCCAGCCCCACGCCGTACGGGCGGGTCGGCAACACCCGGGGTCATGAGGACTCGCCGGTGGTGCTGGGGGACATGAAGGTCGATGCGGATGCCGAAATGGAACGTCCCGAGCAGTTCGCGCTCGTCGACACCACCACCGACAAGATGCGGCTGGTGAAACTTCCACCGGGCGTGAGCTATTGGTTCCGTTCACTGGGACGCGGCCCGCAGGCCGAGGCGTTGATCCTCGGCACCGACGGCAAGCTGCATGTGTTCGATCCGGTGACCGGTGACCTGGTCACGTCGATCGAGGTGGCTGCGCCATGGACCGAGCCCGACGACTGGCAGCAGCCAGGTCCTGCTGTCTTCACCCGTGAGGGCGCGGTCTACGTCAGCGACCCGGCGGCCAAGCAGATCCACCTGGTGGATCTGGCGGCGGGCACCGTCACCGAATCGGTGACGCTGGAGCAGACGCCCAACGAGCTGAGCGGGGCCGTCGGCCACGACCACTGAGCAGAACAGCAGTCCGGCCGGGGGCACGCCCCCGGCCGGATTCTGTGTCAGTGCGAATGCTGTTGGGTCACACCCCAGGCCGGCAGCGGATCGGCGAAACCGAGCCACGCCGACTCGCCCTCGGCAATCTCGTCATCGGTGAGCAGCGCGTCGTTCAGCAGCCGGATGACCTTGTCCCGGTCGAGTTCGATGCCGATGAACACGATCTCCTGGCCGGGCGTGATGTCCGTGTTCGACCAGTATTGCGCTGGTTCGATCACCAGGTTCGGTCCGGCCTGCGACCAGATCGCGGCAATCGATGGGCGGCTCGCGACCCAGCAGAATCCCTTGCTGCGCAACACCCTGGTGGTCTTGGCGAGTGCACCGGCGAGCCGATGCGGATGGAACGGCCGGTCGGACCGGAAGGTCATCGAGCTGATGCCGTACTCCTCGGTCTCCGGCGCATGTCCCTCGGCAATCTCCTCATCCCAGCCGGGTGACTGCGCCGCGGCGATCGGATCGAAGAGCCCGGTGCCCAGTACTTCTGCGATCTCGACGACACCATGCCGGGTTCTGATCAGCTTTGCGGTGGGGTTGAGTCGGCGTAGCAGCGTCTCGACGGTGCCCAGGTGCGCCGGGCTCACCAGGTCGGTCTTGTTGAGCAGCAGTACATCTGCGAACTCGACCTGGTCGGTCAGCAGGTCGGCGATGCTGCGCGCGTCGCCCTCGCCCGCCGAGAGATCGCGGTCGGCCAGTGCCTCGCCTCTGGCGATCTCGGTGAGGAAGGTGGACGCGTCCACCACCGTCACCATGGTGTCCAGTTTCGCGAGCTGCCCCAGCTGGAAGCCGTCCTCGAACTCCCAGTCGAAGGTCGCCGCCACCGGCATCGGCTCGGAGATCCCCGTCGACTCGATGACCAGCTGGTCGAAACGGTTCTGCCGGGCCAGCGTGCCGACCGCCTCGACCAGATCCTCGCGCAGCGTGCAGCAGATGCAGCCGTTGGTCAGTTCGACCAGCTTCTCGTCGGTTCGGAGGGCAGGAGCGAAGCGACCCGGGGAATGATCACGTTCCAGGTGTCCCTGCCCGGCGATCAGGGCGGCGTCGATGTTGATCTCGCTCATGTCATTGACGATGACCGCGACGCGGCGGCCCTCGCGGTTGCCGAGGATGTGATTGAGCAGGGTGGTCTTGCCGGCACCGAGAAAGCCGGACAGGACGGTGACCGGAAGTAGAGCGGGGGCTGTCATGACACTCCTTATTGATAATGATTATCAATAAGACATTGTCCGATGCGGCGTTTACTAATGCAAACGGTTATCGTTATCGGCGTGATCTCGTTTGCGTCCTCCCGCGCCCTGGCCGCGGGCCTGCTGCTGGCCGTCCCCTTTGCGCTGAGTGCCTGCGGAACGAACGACGGACCGGCTCCGGCGTCGACCGCCGCCCAGGGGGACTGCCCGACCGAGCCCGTCGACGTGGTGGTCAGCGTCGACCAGTGGGGCAAGATCGTGTCCTCGCTCGCCGGAGCCTGCGCCAACGTGACGACAGTGCTGTCCGGCTCGTCGGTCGACCCGCACGATTTCGAACCGGCACCCTCGGACGCTGCCGCCTTCGAAGGCGCCCAGTTGGTCGTGGTCAACGGCGGCCACTATGACGAATGGGCGGCCAAATTGGCCGAGAACAGCGCCCCGGAAGCACCGGTCGTGGACGCCATGGCGATCCTCGGTGGCGATCACGCGGGCCACGACCACGAAGACCACGATCATGAGGGCCACGATCCTGACGACGCCAACCCGCACGCCTGGTACAGCCCGGTCGCGGTGACCGACGTCGCCACCGCGGTGACCGCCGAGCTCACCAAGCTCGCCCCGGCCGCAGGCGAATACTTCGCCGCCCGGAACACCGCGTTCACCGCGGCGCTGCAGCCTTACCGCGATCTCATCGCCCAGATCAAGGCCGGCGCCACCGGTAAGAGCTACGCCGCCACCGAGAGCCTGTTCGACGACATGGCCGCCGAACTGGGGCTGGCCAACCGCACCCCGCAGGGCTATCAGGTCGCCTCGTCGAACGAAACCGATCCCTCCCCGGCCGACCTCGACGCATTCCTGCGTCTGCTGTCGGATCGCGGCGTGGACGTGCTGATCTACAACACCCAGACCGAGGGCTCGGTGCCCGAACAGCTGCGCGCCGCGGCCGAGAGCGCCGGTGTTCCGGTGGTCGATGTCACCGAAACGGTCGCACCGGGCGCGCCGACGTTCGAGGCTTGGCAGGTGGATCAACTCACCGCTCTTGCCGAGGCTCTTGGTGTCAACTAATCCGGTGTCCGATGACGCGCTTGTCTTCGACGATGTCAGCGTCGTCCGTGGCGGCCGGCTGATCTGGTCGGAAGGCACCTTCGCCATCCCGGCCGGCGGCATCGTGGCCGTGATCGGATCCAACGGCTCGGGCAAGTCGACGCTGCTGCAGGTCGTGCTCGGCCTGCTGCCGGTGGCATCCGGAGCGGTGCAGGTGCTCGGCGGGCGGCCCGGGGCCAACAACGACGCCATCGGGTACGTGCCGCAGGACTATGTGGCCGGCGCCGGGGAGGCGATCCGCGCGCGCGACGCCGTGATGCTGGGACTCACCGGTCGGCGGTGGGGCGTGCGTCGCGACACCGCGGCCGACAAGGCCCGGGTCACCGAGGCGCTGCAGGCCGTCGAAGCCGGCGAGTTCGCCGACCGACGGGTGTCCCAGCTGTCCGGCGGGCAGCGTCAACGCATCGCACTGGCCAACGCCCTGGTGTCCCGCCCGCGCCTGCTCATCCTCGACGAACCGCTCGCCGCGCTCGACCTGCGCAACCAGCACGAGATCGTGCAGCTGCTGTCCCGGCTGAACTCCGAGTACGACGTGACCATTCTCGTTGTCGCCCATGACCTCAATCCGCTGCTCTCGGTACTGGACAGCGCGGTGTACCTGCTCGACGGGCACGCCCATCACGCCGCCATCGATCAGGTCGTCGACGCCGATCTGCTGACCCACCTCTACGGCACCACGGTGGCGGTGGCCAACACCCTGCAGGGGCAGATGTACATGAGGACCACCTAGATGGGCAGTACCCAGGTGTATCTGGCGCTGGGCTATCAGGAGAACTGGTGGCAGATCCTGACGTCGGCGTTCATGCGCAATGCCTTGATCGGCGGGACATTGGTGGCCCTGGCCGCCGGTCTGATCGGCTACTTCATCATCGTGCGCAATACCGCGTTCGCCGCGCATGCGCTGGCCCATATCGGGCTGCCCGGAGCCACGGGTGCCGCCTTGCTCGGCCTGCCCGTGGTGCTCGGGCTGGGCGTGTTCTGCATCGGCGGCGCCTTGGTGATCGGGGCGATGGGTAAGCGCGCCGGTGACCGTGAGGTCACCACCGGCACGGTGCTGGCGCTGGCGACCGGCTTCGGCTTGTTCTTCAACTCGCTGGCCACCAAGAACTCGTCGACGCTGACCAATGTGCTGTTCGGCAATCTGCTGGCCATCACCCACCAGCAGTTGCTGACGTTCACCGCGCTGCTGCTGGTGATCGCCGCGACCGTCGTCATCGTGTACCGCCCCTTGATGTTCGCCTCGGTGAACGCTCAGGTCGCCGAGGCCAAGGGCGTTCCGGTGCGGGCATTGTCGGTCATTTTCATGGCGCTGCTCGGCCTGTCCGTGACGATGGCCGTGCAGGCCGTCGGCACCTTGCTGCTGTTCGCACTGGTCGTCACCCCGGCCGCGACCGCAATCATGCTGACCGCGCGACCGCTGGCGGCGATGGCGATCTCCACGGTGATCAGCCTGGTTTCGGTGTGGGCGGGCCTGGCGTTGTCGGCGCTGTTCAACATGCCACCGAGCTTCGTCATCGTCACCATCGCGTGCGCCATCTGGCTCGCGGTGTGGTCGGGTAACCGGATCGGCGCCGTCGTCCGCTAGCCTCAACAGGCATGTCCAGAAGTCCGGCGCCGCGGAGGCGCGCGACGCTGGCATCACTGGCCGCCGAACTCAACGTTTCGCGCACCACCATCTCCAATGCCTACAACCGGCCCGACCAGTTGTCGGCCGATCTGCGCGAGCGGGTGCTCGCCGCGGCAAAGGAATTGGGCTACGCCGGCCCCGACCCGGTCGCGCGGTCGCTGCGTACCCGTAGGGCCGGTGCGGTCGGCCTGATGATCACCGAGCCGCTCAACTATGCGTTCAGCGATCCGGCGGCCCTGGATTTTGTTGCCGGGCTTGCCGAATCGTGTGAGGAGGCCGGGCAGGGTCTGCTGCTGGTGGCGGCCGGCCCCAACCGCAGCGTCGACGACGGTTCGGCGGCGGTGCTCTCCGCGGGCGTCGACGGATTCGTCGTCTATTCGGCCTCCGACGACGACCCTTACCTACCGGTCCTGCTGCAACGCCATCTGCCGATCGTCGTCGTCGACCAGCCCGGGGATGTCCCCGGCGCGTCGCGGGTCTGCATCGACGATCGTGCGGCCATGCGTGAACTCGCGGAACATGTTGTGGGATTGGGCCATCGCGAGATCGGTGTGCTGACCATGCGGCTCGGTCGGGAATGGCCGCACGAGAGCACCAGGCCCATGGTCGCCGATCCGGAGCGGCTCAACACCCCGCATTTTTTGGTCCAGCGTGAGCGGGTGCACGGGGTGTACGACGCGATGAGCGCGGCCGGACTGGATCCGGCGTCGGTGACCGTGGTGGAGAGCTACGAACATCTGCCGCAGTCCGGTGGTGCGGCGGCCGAGGTGGCGCTGGCCGCCAACCCGCGCATCACCGCCCTGATGTGCACCGCCGACGTGCTGGCGCTCTCGGCGATGGACTATCTACGGGCGCACGGCATCTTCGTGCCTGGGCAGCTGACGGTGACGGGTTTCGACGGGGTGCCCGAGGCACTGGCCCGCGGCCTGACGACCGTCACCCAGCCCAGCATGGAGAAGGGCCGCCGCGCCGGGGACCTGCTGCACAACCCGCCGCGCTCGGGTCTGCCGGTCGTCGAGGTGCTCGGCACCGAGGTGGTGCGGGGACGCACCTCCGGCCCACCCGCCTAGCTCCGGCGCCGCGCCAGCAGCACATCGTCATGGGTGTGCTGACCGTCCGGGCCCGCCGGCACCGCGCGCTGCCGCCGGCGGTCCACGGTCACCTCCCAGTCGGTCCCGAACAGGGCGACCACATCGTCGTGCAGAAGGTAGAGCGCCGGATCGAATCCGTGCGACTTGGCCAGTTCCACGTCGATATCGGCGTGATGCACCACCAGCAGCAGACCGCTGGGCGCGACCGCGGCCAGCAGCGCCCGTTCGGCATCCCGTCCCGGCGAGTGCAGCAGGGCCGGGTAGTGCGCGGTGACGAGATCGAAGCCGCCGTCGGGCAGGTCCAGATCCTCCAGGCGGGACCGGACCCAGGTCACCGCCACACCCGCCCGGTCGGCCGCCGCCGCGGCTTCATCCAGTGCCACCCGGGAGGCATCGATGGCCGTGACGTCCCAGCCCTGAGTGGCCAGCCAGACCGCATCGGCGCCCATGCCGCACCCGATGTCGAGTGCCGAACCCGTTGAGCGGCCGCTGATCTCGGCCACGACGGCGGGGTTGGGGCGTTGGGCGGGTAGTCGATCCAGGTAAGCGTGGTAGCGCTCGTCCCATTGGTCGAACAGCATCTGTGCCGGGGTATCGGTCATGGCTCCAGGATGCGTGGCCGATGGACAGAAGAGCAATCAATCTTGCCGATCAGGCAATCGGGCATCGACCAGGAACCGCAGCACCGTCGCCACATCTGCCGGGGTGTCCACCCGGAAACCGGCCAGCGTCTCACCAGGCCCGATCTTGATGCCGATATCGCCGTCGCGCATCCGCCGAAATGCCTTCTCGTCGGTGACGTCATCGCCGAGGAAGACCACTGCCGTTGCCGCACAACGGTTCCGCAGGATGTCAACGGCCTCGCCCTTGTCGGTGACGATCACCGCGAACTCGAGCACCGCCTTACCCGCGGTGGTGTGTGCATCCCAGGACTCGGCGGCCGCGGTGGCCAGCGCGAGCGCGGCCGCACCGTCGGCTTCCGAGGCGTTGCGCACATGCAGCGCCACGCTGGCCAGCTTGGGTTCCACCGTCACGCCCGGTCTCCCGGCGGCGATCACGTTGAGCTCGTCGATGATTCGGGTCAGCAGCGCGGTGTCGATCGGGTGGGCGAATCCGGTGTCGAACTCGGCGCCGTGGCTGCCGACCGCCTGCACCGCATCCGACATCCCGGACAGTTCGCGCAGCACCGACAGCGCCCGCCCGGAGATCAGGGCGGCGACGGTGTCGGGCAGGCCGGCAAGTTCTTCGAGTGCCGCCGCCGCCTCGGGCAGTGGCCGGGCGTCTGCGGGGTTGTTGACGATCGGCGATAACGTGCCGTCGAAATCGGAGGTGACCAGCAGGCGCGGGGTGGCCGCCGCCTCGGTGAGGGCGCGCTGCAGACCGGCATCAAGCACGGTCACACCTTAGGTTGTTCCCCGTCGCCGATGAGCAGCCGGACCGCCAGGTCGAGCCGTTTGGCCACGTCGGTGGCCGATGCGCGCCGTGTCAGCCAGGCCAACAGGTTGGACAGCCACACATCGGAGATGACGCGCGCGATGTGGAATTGATCCTCGGTGGGCTCGCCTTCGCTCATCGCGCGGGCAAACATGGAGTCCATCAGCTTGCCCACGTGATCGACCTCGCCGGCCGCCGAGGCATCGGCGAAGACGAAGGCGCGGGTCATGGCCTCGGTGAGCAGCGGGTTGCGCTGCATGGACCGGTTGAGCCGCCCCACCATGATGTTCAGGCGTTCGTACGGGGTGCCGCCGGTGAGGGTGGCGCGGTCGGTCTTGGCGTCGATACGTTCGAACTCCCGGCCCAGCGCGGACACCAGCAGGTGCACCTTGGACGGGAAGTAGCGGTAGAGGGTCCCGACGGCGACATCGGCGCGCTCGGCGACGGCCCGCATCTGGACGGCCTCGTAGCCGCCCTTGGAGGCGATGGCCAGGGTGGCGTCCAGGATGCGCTTGCGGCGTTCGCGCTGCGCCTCGGAACCAAGCTCGGATTCGGAGAGAACGGCCACGGCCATCACCTGACGGGGTGAGTCAGAACCCGATCCGGGTTGTGCAGGCGACGACATGTGGCGGACAACTCCTTCGTGATGCGCTTAAGGGGAAAACGATACGCATGCCGGCTGTTGATCGCTCACCTCCCCGCTCCAGATCACAACGGCGCGTCGCGGCCGTGACAGTGGTCGACTTGACGTCCGTGCGCTGGCACTATTAGAACACGTTCTAGTGGGAAGCGGAGCCTTCTCACCCAATGGCTAGGAGTTGCCGGTGTCCGTGTTGTCAGTGCAGACCGACACATCCGATGAGTTCGCGGCCCGTGAACTGGTGCGTAGCTGGGCCGGAGGCTCCGGAGCGATCGAGGCGACCCGCAATGTGGAGCTCGGGGACCCCGATGCCTGGCGGGCCCCGTACAGCGCTTTTGCTCAACTAGGGGCATTCGGTGTGGCGGTCCCCGAAGAGTTCGGCGGGGCGGGTAGCACCGTCGCCGATCTGCTGGCCATGGTCGACGAGGCCGCCGCTGCCCTGGTGCCCGGTCCGCTGGCCACCACGGCGCTGGCCACCCTGGTGGTCGACGATCCCGCCGTGCTGGAGGCGCTCGCCGGTGGAGAGCGCAGCGCAGGTATCGCGTTCGCCTCCGACATCTCCTTCGACGCGGGCACCGCGACGGGCACCGCGGCGTTCGTCCTGGGTGCGGACCCGGCCGGTGTTTTCGTGCTGCCCGCCTCGGACAGTTGGTTGCTGGTCGACGGCACCGCCGACGGTGTCACGGTCGAGCCCCTGGAGGCCACCGACTTCTCCCGGCCGCTGGCGCGCGTGGTGCTCACCGGCGCCCCCGCCCAGGTGCTCGGCGCCTCCGCCCAGCGGGTCACCGATCTGATCGCCACCGTGCTGGCGGCCGAGACGGCGGGGCTGGCCCGCTGGCTGCTGGACACCGCCAACGAGTACGCCAAGGTGCGCGAGCAGTTCGGTAAGCCGATCGGCAGCTTCCAGGCCGTCAAGCACATGTGCGCGGAGATGCTGTTGCGCAGTCAGCAGGCCGCGGTCGCAGCCGCCGACGCCGCATCGGCCGCCGCCGGAGATGATGCCGAACAGCTGTCGATCGCCGCCGCGGTCGCCGCGTCCATCGGCATCGATGCCGCCAAGAAGAACGCCAGGGACTGCATTCAGGTGCTCGGCGGTATCGGCATCACCTGGGAGCATGACGCGCATCTCTACATGCGGCGGGCCTACGCGGTCGCGCAGTTCCTCGGCGGGCAGTCCCGGTGGCTGCGCCGCACCGTCGAACTGACCCGTGCCGGTATCCGCAGGCAGCTGCATGTGGACGTGGCCGATGCGGACGCCATCCGCCCCGAAATCGCGGCTGCCGCAGCGAAGATCGCCGAGCTGCCCGAGGACGAGCGCCAGCGCGCCCTGGCCGAGTCGGGGCTGCTGGCGCCGCACTGGCCCAAGCCCTACGGCCGGGACGCGACGCCCGCCGAGCAACTCGTCATCGACGAGGAACTGAACGCGGCGGGCGTGGCGCGCCCGGACATCTCGATCGGCTGGTGGGCCGCGCCGACCATCCTGTCCGCGGGCAGCCCCGAACTGATCGACCGGTTCATCCCGGGCACCCTCACCGGGGACGTGTACTGGTGCCAGCTGTTCTCCGAGCCGGGCGCCGGTTCGGACCTTGCCGCCCTGCGCACGAAAGCCGTTCGTACCGAGGGTGGTTGGCTGTTGACGGGGCAGAAGGTGTGGACCTCGAATGCGCACCGCGCGAACTGGGGCATCTGCCTGGCGCGCACCAATCCCGATGTGCCGAAACACAAGGGCATCACCTATTTCCTTGTCGAGATGAACTCGCCCGGTATCGATATCCGGCCGCTGCGCGAGATCACCGGCGAGGCCCTGTTCAACGAGGTGTTCTTCGACGACCTGTTCGTGCCCGACGATCTGGTGGTCGGCGAGGTCGACGGCGGATGGCCGCTGGCGCGCACGACGCTGGCCAATGAGCGCGTCGCGATCGCCACCGGCGGCGCCCTCGACAAGGGGATGGAGCACCTGCTCGAGGTGATCGGGGACCGCGAACTGGACGGCGCGGAGGCCGACCGGCTGGGGACGTTGATCATTGCGGCACAGGTGGGTTCGCTGCTGGACCAGCTGATCGCGCGGTTGGCGGTCGGCGGCAACGATCCCGGTGCGCCGTCGAGTGTGCGCAAGCTGATCGGGGTGCGCTATCGCCAGGGTCTGGCCGAGACGGTGATGGACTTCCTGGATGGCGCGGGCATCGTGGATTCCCCGGACGTGCGTTACTTCCTGAACACCCGATGCCTGTCCATCGCCGGTGGCACCGAGCAGATCCTGCTCACGCTGGCGGGGGAGCGGCTGCTGGGACTGCCGCGCTGAGATAACTGGTCAGCAGCCGGACCACCTCGTCTTCGAGCTGCCCGGTGTCCACCGGCGCCCCGATGAGCCGGTGCACCAGCGATTCTACGCTGGCGATGGTCAGCCGGGCCGCGAATTCCGGGTCGGTGACCCGGACCTCGGGGTGGTGGCGCAGCAGTTCGGTGACACCGGCGACACCGCGGGCCTCGGTGTCGTGCAACCGGTTCAGCAGCGCCGCCGAGCGGGGCGCCTCCTCGAAGAGGACCCGGTGCAGCGCGGGGTCGTCGCGGTGATTGTCGATGGCGGCGCGCACGAACAGTCGCACCAGATCCTCGAGCGCCTCGGGCAGGCCGTCGCGCAGCCGCTCGGTCAGTAGCGTGGTGCCGGCGTCGAAGTGCGCGTCACTGAGCGCGGCGAGGATGGCGTCCTTGTTCGGAAAGTACTGATACAGAGAGCCGATGGACACGTCGGCCGCGGCGGCGATGCGGTTCGTGGTGCCCGCGGCGTAGCCGTGCTCGCTGAAGACGCGGGCAGCCGCATCCAGGATGTCGCGACGGGTCTGAGCCGAGCGCTGCTGGCGGGGCTGCTTGCGGGCACGGAACCGGTCGGTGGGTGCCATGTCACCAGCGTAGGTCAGCTGAAAGTGGTCTGCGCGCACGCCGCCGGGGTGGTGAAGTTCACCTCGGAGTAGACGACCTGAACGTTCGAACACACGATGAAACCGGCTTCGGTCGTGGGTTTGCCGGTGGCCCAGTCGGTTTGCACGGCGGTACCGTCGGTGCGGAAACGCTCGAGCGGTCCACCGCCGAAGTAGGTGACCGAGATCTCGTTACCGCTGACGGCCTTGAAGGACCGGGAGAGGACGTTGTTGATGTTGGCGCCCTTGCTTTCCGGCGGTGCGCCCGACGGTGCGCTGTAGCTGACTTCCTGGAAGACACTGCGGTCGGTGCTGCGCACGGTGATGGTCTGCCGCGCCCAGAACTCGCCCGGGAAGCCGATCGGCCCTTCCGGGGTCAGCAGGTTGATCTGGGTGTTGAAGAAGCACCGCCCCTGCGCCTGCACGCAGTCGGCGGTGGCGTGCACTTCGAGCGTGCCGCCCGGCGCCGGTATCGACGACATCCCAGAGTTCGTCGCGGCCCCGGCGACGGCCGGACCGGTCAACGCGGCGGTGGCACACACGGCCGCGGCCGTCAGACCCGTCGCCACGCGCCCAAGAATCCTCTTCACGGCAGTTCCTCCCGGTCCGGGCGAATGTTAGCCCGAGCGCTATTCGTCGTAGGTGACTTCCACCGAATCCGACGTGGGCAGCGCCTGGCACGCCAGGATCAGCCCTTCGTCGAGATCCGACGGTTCGAGCACGTCATTGATCTCCATGTCCACATCGCCCTTGCGCATCAGCACCGCGCAGGCCCCGCAGTGTCCCTCGCGGCAGGAGAACGGGGCGTCCAGTCCCTTGTTGAGCAGGACATCGAGCAGCTTTGCCTTGCGCGGCCACTCGATCTCGTGGGTGGTGCCGTCGAGTTCGACGACGGCCTGCGCCGGCCCGCGGTCGTCGTCCTCGTCGATCTCGATGACCACCTCGGCGAACGGGTCCGAGTCCAGCGATTTGAAGACCTCGATGTGGATGTGCTTCGCGTCGACGGTCTTCAATGCGGCGTCGGCGGCCGCCATGAACGGGCCGGGCCCGCAGATGAATGCCTCGTGCGCGGCGAACGGCCGCAGCAGGGTGGCCAGCGCGTCGGTGCTGGGCAGGCCCTGCACGGTTTCCAGCCAGTGGATGACCGTCAACCGGTCCGGGTGTGCCGCCGCCAAGTCACGCAATGCGGCGGAGAAGATCACCGAGTTCTCGTCGCGGTTGGCGTAGACCAGCACGATCTTCCCGCTGCCCTCGGCGAGTGCGGATTTGCAGATCGCCATCATCGGCGTGATGCCGCTGCCGGCGGCCAGCAGCAACAGATCAGTGTCCAGGTTCTTCGGCACGAACGTGCCCGACGGAGCCAGCACGTGCATCCGCATCCCGGCGTGGGCGTTGTCGCACAACCAGTTCGACGCGTAGCCGTCGGCGGTCCGTTTGACGGTGACCGTGAGATGCTCGTCGACCGCCGGCGCGCTCGACAACGAGTAGCAGCGGGCCACCGACCCGGTCTTCTCGCTCGGCACCCGCAGGGTCAGGAACTGACCGGGTGAGTAGCGAAGCCGGTCCGCGGGAATGTCACTCCCGTCCGGAATCGAGAACACCAGCGAGCGGGCGTCGGCGGTCTCCTCGACGACCTCGGTCACCTGTAGTTCCAGCACATGGCTGCCGAGCGGCTCATCCGTCACAGCCCTGCCCTCATTTCCCTCATAACTAGAACATGTTACAAAACAGAACATGCGCAGGTCCAGCCGATGATTCGGCACGCTACTCGACACAAATCGTAACGTGTTCTAATCTTTGTCCAGTGCTTGATCTCGATCCGGGAGGCAATTCAGTGACGTCTATTGAACAGCGTGACGTGCAGGCGGTGCTCGCCGGCATCGATGATCTGTTGCCGAAGCTGCGGGAACGGGCCCAGGCCGCCGAAGATCGGCGCCAGGTGTCCTACGAAACCATCAACGAACTCGACGAGGTCGGCTTCTTCAAACTGCTCCAGCCCGAGCAGTGGGGTGGCCTGCAGGCCGACCCGACGAACTTCTACGAGGCGGTCCGCCGACTCGCCAGCGCCTGCGGTTCCACCGGCTGGATCAGCTCGATCATCGGTGTGCACAACTGGCATCTCGCGCTGTTCGACCAGAAGGCCCAGGACGAGGTGTGGGGCGAGGATCCGACGGTCCGGGTGTCCTCCTCGTACGCACCGATGGGGGCGGGCACCGTCGTCGACGGTGGTTACCTGGTCAGCGGCGCCTGGCAGTGGTCCTCCGGCAGCGAGCACGCCACCTGGGCGTTCCTCGGCGGCCCGGTGATCAAGGACGGCCGCCCGGTCGACTTCGGCAGCTTCCTGATCCCGCGCACCGAATACACCATCGACGACGTGTGGCATGTCGTCGGCCTGAAGGGGACCGGCAGCAACACCGTCGTCGTCAAGGACGTCTTCGTGCCCTCGCACCGCTTCCTGTCCTATAAGGCGATGAACGACGGCTCCGCGGGCGGGTACGAGAACAACACCGCGCCGGTCTACAAGATGCCGTGGGGCACCATGCACCCCACCACCATCTCCGCGCCGATCGTCGGTATGGCCTACGGCGCCTACGCCGCCCATGTCGAGCACCAGGGCAAGCGGGTACGTGCGGCCTTCGCCGGCGAGAAGTCCAAGGACGACCCCTTCGCCAAGGTCCGCATCGCCGAGGCGGCCAGCGATATCGACGCCGCCTGGCGCCAGCTGATCGGCAATGTCGGCGACGAGTACGCACTTCTGCAGGCGGGCAAGGATATTCCGTTCGAGCTGCGCGCCCGCGCCCGTCGCGACCAGGTGCGTGCCACGGCCCGCTCCATCGCCTCGATCGACCTGCTGTTCGAGTCGGCCGGCGCCACCGCACTGGTCACCGGCGCCCCGTTGCAGCGGTTCTGGCGTGACGCGCACGCCGGGCGGGTGCACGCCGCCAACGAGCCCGAGCGCGCCTACCTGATCTTCGGTAACAACGAGTTCGGACTGCCGCCCGCGGACACGATGGTCTGATATGACTGCTGTTCAAGAGATCACGTTCGAATCGACCTCGCGCTACGCGGATGTGCAAGCCGGGGAACTGGCCATGCGGCTGCACTACCACGAGGCGGGTGACCCGACCGCTCAGACCATCGTGCTGCTGCACGGCGGTGGTCCCGGCGCGTCGAGCTGGTCGAACTTCGGCCGCAACATCGCCGTGCTCGCCGAGAAGTTCCACGTCATCGCGATCGACCAGCCCGGCTACGGGCTGTCCGACAAGCACACCGAGCACGAGCAGTACAACCGGTACAGCGCCAAGGCGGTGCTCGGTCTGCTCGACAGCCTCGGTGTGCAGGGACGCGTTCCGCTGCTGGGCAATTCGCTCGGCGGGGGCACCGCGGTGCGGTTCGCGCTGGACTACCCGGACCGCGCAGGCAAGCTCATCCTGATGGGGCCCGGCGGACTGAGCGTCAACCTGTTCGCGCCGGATCCGACCGAAGGCGTCAAGGCGCTCGCGAAGTTCAACTACGAGCCGACGCGGGAGAACCTCGAAGCCTTCATCCGCATCATGGTGTTCGACCAGAAGCTGGTCACCCCGGAACTCGTCGACGAGCGATTCGCCATCGCCAGCACACCGGAATCGCTGGCCGCCACCCGGGCGATGGGTAAGTCGTTCGCGGGACCGGACTTCGAGCTCGGCATGATGTGGCGCGAGGTCTTCAAGCTACGCCAGCCGGTGCTGCTGATCTGGGGTCGTGAGGACCGGGTCAATCCGCTCGACGGCGCGCTGGTCGCGGTCAAGCAGATCCCGCGCGTGCAGTTGCACGTTTTCGGACAGTGTGGACACTGGGCTCAGGTCGAGAAGTTCGACGAGTTCAACAAGCTCACCATCGATTTCCTGAGTTAGGAAGGGCACCGCGATGAGCATCAAGGCTCTTGGATACATGCGCATCGAAGCCACCGATGTCGCGGCGTGGCGCGAGTTCGCGCTCAAGGTGCTCGGCATGGTCGAAGGCGACGGCAGCACCCCCGGTGCGCTGTACCTGCGCATGGACGAGATGGCCGCCCGGCTGGTGATCGTGCCCGGCGACCAGGACCGGCTGCTGATCTCGGGCTGGGAGGTTGCCGATGCGCCGGCGCTGCAGGCGCTGCGCGAGACGCTGTCCAAGGCAGGCGTCGAATTCGCCGAGGGCACCCGCGAGGAGCGCTCCGAACGGCGGGTCGAGGGCCTGATTCGTTTCACCGATCCGGCGGGCAACGTGCTGGAGGCGTTCCACGGTGCCCAGTACCTGGGGCGCCGGTTCGTCAGCCCGTACGGCCACAAGTTCGTCACCGCCGAGCAGGGTCTCGGGCACGTGGTGCTCACCTGTGACGATGATGCTGCGGCACAGGCGTTCTACCAGGATGTGCTCGGCTTCCGGCTGCGCGACTCGATGAGCCTGCCGCCGCAGTTGGCGGGCCGCCCGGCCGACGGTGATCCGATCTGGCTGCGCTTCTACGGGTGCAACCCACGCCACCATGCGCTGGCCTTCATGCCGATGCCCAACCCGACCGGCATCGTGCATCTGATGGTCGAGGTCGAGGAGTCCGATGACGTCGGTCTCTGCCTGGACCGCGCGCTGCGCCGCAAGGTGAAGATGTCGGCGACCCTGGGCAGGCACACCAACGACAAGATGCTGTCGTTCTACATCAAGACCCCCGGCGGGTTCGATATCGAGTTCGGTTGTGAGGGACTCGAAGTCGAGGACACCAGCTGGGTGGCCCGGGAGAGCACCGCGGTCAGTCTGTGGGGCCACGACTTCAGCGTCGGCTTCAAGTAGTCATGAGTTCTGCGACCATCGATCCGCGCACATTCCGGCATGTGCTCGGCCAGTTCTGCACCGGTGTCACCGTGATCACCACGGTCCATGACGGGGTGCCGATCGGTTTCGCCTGCCAGTCCTTCGCCGCGCTGTCGCTGGATCCGCCCCTGGTGCTGTTCTGCCCCACCAAGCAGTCGCGGGCCTGGCAGGCCATCGAGTCCAGCGGCAAGTTCTGCGTCAACATGCTGCACGAGAACCAGCAGCATGTCTCGGCACAGTTCGGATCCAAGGCGCCGGACAAGTTCGCCGGGATCGACTGGAGCCCTTCGGAACTCGGATCGCCGGTGATCGACGGCAGCCTGGCCCACATCGACTGCACGGTGGCCTCGGTGCACGACGGCGGTGATCACTTCGTGGTGTTCGGCGCGGTGCAGTCGATGTCGGAGCCGCCCGCTCTCAAGCCGCGCCCGTTGCTGTTCTACCGCGGCGAGTACACCGGTATCGAACCGGACAAGAACACCCCGGCCCAGTGGCGCGACGATCTGGATGCCTTCCTCACCGCGACCACATCGGACACCTGGCTCTGAGGCTGCTAGTCCCCGGTGCGCTGGATCCGGACGTCCAGTTCCACCTGGGCCGGGCAGTCTCCGGTGTAGTCCTGGAACGACTTCCCCGTCAACGTGGCGATCGGATTCTGCGGACCCTGCGGCAGCGGCAGTTCATCGCGGGATGACTGGCGTACCTTGCCGATTCCATCCGTGCACTGCGCATCACCCTCGGGGAAGCTCGCGGTGAACCGGCGGTCGCCGTACTGCATCACGAACAGGTTGTTGGTGTCGATCGTCGACATCAACGTCACGCAACGGTCCCCGGTGCGCAGGCAGTGGGTGGTGGCGCGGTAGTCGTGCGGCGGGAACACCTCGCCGGTGGCCGGATAGGTCTGGGTGTAGGAGTACGTGCCCCACAGGGCCGCACCGGGGGAGGCCCGCAGCGGCGGCTCCTCCGCCGGGTCCGCCGCCTGGGTACCGGTGCCGGTTCCGCTGGTGGGCGACAGGTTGACGGCACGCTTGCTGGCGCACAGGGCCGGTGCGGTGGCCCAGGTGTACTCACCGGACATCGATCCGTCGAGGCGGGGCCGCAGCGAGATGACAGTCCATCCGGTGACATCGACCTCGGCATCGCCGACCTTGCACTTGTCGGGCGCCTCGCGCACGGTCAACCAGTCTCCGTCGATGTAGTCGAACACCATGGAGAGCGACGGCGGTCCGGACGGGTTCTTCGGATCGACCACCGCCACCGTCGCAACACATTCGGTGCCGCGGCAGGTCGAGCGGGCCACCCAGGTCTCGGTGCGGGCCGTGCCGGCCACCGGCTTACCGTCCGGGGTGGCGGTCGGGCCGATGTCCACCTTGAAGCTGCCTTGCAGCGCCGGCCCGGCGTTCGTCTCCGTCGCCTCGTCGGTGGAGCGGACGGTGAACAGGCACGCCGCGAAACCGCCGAGGATGACCGCGATCAGCGCGACCGCCGCCAGCAGTTTGACGAGTGTGTGTTTGGTGTCTTTATTCAGCCCGAGTGCCATCGCGAACAGAATGCCATCCCAGAGTCGCTGCGATGAAGGCAATGACGGTCGTGGCGACATCTCGATGCACTGTTTCGTTGAGGATGTCGTGTTTGGCGCCGGGGAACTCGGCGATCTGCAGGGCCTCGATCTGTTCGGCGTAGGCCCGCACCGGCCCGACGGGCGCGATGGGATCGCCGGTGCCGTGTACCGCCAGGGTCGGGACCGTCAGCGTCGGAAGCTCGGCACCGAACCGATCCCAGGCGGCGGCCAGTGCGCGCGCCAGCGGCGCGCTGTCCGCCTCGACGAATGCCAGCGGGTCGTTCTCCAGCGCGTCGAGGTAGAACGGGTCACCGGACAGCCAGGCCGGATCGAGATCCAGTGCGGTGTCGACGTCCAGCAGATCGGCCACCGGCGCCAGCGGAGCTCCGGAGATGATGCCCGCGCGGTAGCGCGCCGGCTGCTCCACCAACCGCAGCGCGGTGACGACAGATCCGAACGAATGGCCCGCCGCGATCAACGGCAGTCCCGGACGCTCCTGCTCGACGATGACGGTGAGCGCCTCGGCCAGCGCCGAGCTGTCCGCCAGGGTGCCGAAATCCCCACGGGGGCCAGGGCTCAGCCCGTGCCCCAGCTGGTCGACGGCCCACAGGTCGATACCCGCGGCGTTGAGCGCGAACCCGTAGCGGTGGTACACGCCGGTGTGTTCGCCGAAGCCGTGCAGGAACACGACTGCGGCGCGGGGTTCGGCGGCCGCCCAGTGCCGGTAGTACGCGCGGGCGGTGTCGGTCTCCAGGAAGGGCATGGCCTCACGATATTCAGCTCGGGCCGCCGAGCAGAGCATTACGCTCAGCGATCATCCGATCCCGGATCGCGTCGATGATCGCCGCCACCTCGGGTCGGCGCAGCGTCTCGGCGCGGGTCACCAGCCAGTAGGCCAGCTGCACCGAGACGGCGTCGGGCAGCACCCGGATCAGGTCGTCGTGCGGGTCGGCCAGAAAGCACGGCAGCAGTCCCAGGCCGGCGGCGGCGCGCGTCGCCTCGACATGGACGAAGACATTGGTCGAGGAGACCGACTGCCGCATGCTCGGGGCGAAACTCGTGGCAAGGTCCAGTTCATCGACCTGCAGCATGGACTCGATGAAGTAGACCAGCGGATGGTCGGCGAGGGCGCCGACCTCGCCGGGGGTGCCGTGCTCGGCCAGGTACCTCCGGGAGCCGTACAGGGCCAGGCAGTAGTCGCCCAGCCGGATCGCCTGTGCCCGGTGCACGGTGGGCTCGCCGACCACGACCTCGATATCGACGCTGGAGCGCTGCTGGCTGGCACGCCGGGTGGCGGCGATGATCTCCACCGAGACCCCGGGATGGCGGCGCTGGACCGCGGCGGCTGCCGGGGCGGCGATGTAGGCACTGAAACCGTCGGTCGCCGAGAGCCGTACCACGCCTTCGAGGTCGCGTTGCTCACCGGACGGCGTGCCCAGCGACTGCACCGCGGCTTCGACGGCCTCTGCGGCGGCCAGCACCTCGCGACCCCGATCGGTCAGCTCCCACACCGCACCGACCCGGGTCAGCACCCGGGCGCCGATGGTCTGTTCCAGTGCGGCGATGCGCCGCGAGACGGTGGTGTGGTTGAGCCCGAGGGTTTCAGCGGCCAGCACGTAGCGGCCGGTGCGCCCGACGGCCAGCAGGATCAGCAGATCATCGGCACTCGGCAGGCCCATATCTGCATTTTTGCAGAGATGTCCTGCAGATCTGACCATTGTGTCGATCTTGACGTGCATGAATACTCACTCATATGTGTGCTGCCGATCACAATTCCACTCAGACCACCACCGGTCTGAAACGCGTCGTCACCGCATCCATGGCCGGCACGGTCGTGGAGTGGTACGAGTTCTTCCTGTACGGCACCGCGGCGACGCTGGTGTTCAGCAAGGTGTTCTTCGCCGAGACGACCAGTGAGCTCAACGCGATCTTCCTGGCCTTCGCCACCTATGCGGTCGGGTTCGTGGCGCGCCCGCTCGGCGGCATCGTGTTCGGTCACTACGGAGACAAGTACGGTCGCAAGAAGCTCCTGCAGTTCTCCCTGCTGCTCGTCGGCGCCGCCACCTTCCTGATGGGCTGCCTGCCGACCTTCGGACAGATCGGTTACTGGGCGCCGGGTCTGCTCGTGGCGCTGCGCTTCATCCAGGGCTTCGCCGTCGGCGGTGAATGGGGTGGCGCGATCCTGCTGGTCGCCGAGCACAGCCCGAACAACCGCCGCGGGTTCTGGGCCAGCTGGCCGCAGGCCGGTGTCCCGGTGGGCAACATGCTGGCCACCGTCGTGCTGCTGGTGCTCACCGCGACCCTGTCGGAATCGGCCTTCCTGTCCTGGGGATGGCGGGTGGCGTTCTGGCTGTCCGCGGTCGTCGTGCTGATCGGCTACTACATCCGCACCAAGGTCACCGACGCACCCATTTTCGTTGCGGCACAACGGGAAGCCGAGCAGATCAAGGCCACCTCGTTCAGTGTCAAGGAAGTGCTCCTGCGTTACCCGCGCGGTGTGTTCACCGCGATGGGCCTGCGATTCGGCGAGAACATCATGTACTACCTGGTGGTCACCTTCTCCATCACCTATCTGAAGGTCTCGGTGGGCGCGGACACCAGTTCCATCCTGTGGTACCTGCTGGTCGCACACGCGGTGCACTTCGCCGTTGTGCCGGTGGTGGGCCACCTGGCCGACCGGTTCGGCCGGCGTCCGGTCTACATGGTGGGTGCGGTGCTGGGCGGCACCTGGGGCTTCTTCGCCTTCCCGATGATGAACAGCGGCAACTATGTGGTCATCACCGCCGCGATCACGCTCGGCCTGGTGATCCACGCCTTCATGTACGCACCGCAACCGGCCATCATGGCCGAGATGTTCCCGACCCGGATGCGCTACTCCGGTGTGTCCCTCGGTTATCAGGTGACCTCTATCGTGGCCGGCTCGCTCGCACCGCTGATCGCGGTGAAGTTGCTCGACATCTACGGCTCGCCCGTGCCGATCTCGATCTACCTGGCCGTCGCGTGCGCCATCACCCTGGTCGCGGTGCTCTTCACCCGGGAGACCAACGGCATCGACCTGCGGACTCTGGACGACGCGGATGCGCGGGAGATCGCCGAGGCGCGTGCATGAGTGAGCTCTCCGGCAAGACCGCACTGGTCACCGGCGGGGCCAGCGGTATCGGCGCGGCGTGTGCCCGCGAACTCGCGGGCCGGGGTGCGACCGTGACGGTGGCCGACGTCGACGAGGAGGCCGCCGGCGCGCTGGCCGACGAGATCGGTGGAACCGCCTGGGCGGTCGACCTTCTCGACGTGACAGCGCTGCAGGATGTGCGCCTGGATGTGGACATCCTGATCAACAACGCCGGCGTGCAGACGGTCGCGGAGATCACCGAGTTCGACCCGGCGCGGTTCCGCTCGATGCTGGCCCTGATGGTGGAGGCGCCGTTCCTGCTCATCCGCGCCGCGCTCCCGCACATGTACGCGGAGGGTTTCGGCCGCATCATCAATATGTCCTCGGTGCACGGATTGCGGGCCTCGGAATACAAGGTCGCCTACGTGACGGCCAAGCACGCGCTGGAGGGGCTGTCCAAGGTCACCGCGCTCGAAGGCGGGCCGCGCGGGGTGACCAGCAACTGCGTCAACCCCGGCTATGTGCGAACGGCACTGGTGGACGAGCAGATCGCCGATCAGGCGAGCACGCACGGTATCGACGAGCAACAGGTGGTCGAGCAGATCCTGTTGAAGGAGAGCGCCATCAAGCAGCTGGTGGAACCCCAGGAGGTCGCCTCGCTGGTGGGCTGGCTGGCCTCCGCGCAGGCGCGCATGGTGACCGGCGCGTCGTACACCATGGACGGCGGTTGGAGCGCACGCTAAGCGCCCCTCTTGAGGCGCAAGGTCAACTCGTGCGCGGTGCGCAGCAGGGTCTCGCCGAGCTGCGCGGTGCGTTCGCCGGCCATCCGGGCCTGCACTCCGGTCAGGCTCAGCGCCCACTGCGGTTGGCCGAGTGCGTCGAAGACGGCGGCCCCGATACCCCAGCTGCCCTCGACCAGCAGGCCCGGGTTCAGCGAATAGCCATCGATCCGGGTCTGCCGGAGCCGCTCCTCGATGGCCGTGCGCGAATGCGCGGCGCCCCATTCCTTTTCGAGGGCGGCGCGGTGCAGATATTCCTGAGTCTCGCCGTCCGGGAGATGGGCGAGCACGACCAGACCCGCCGAGGCGATGCCGAGCGGAAACCGGCTACCCGGGTAGAGCACATGCGACCGCAACGGAAAGCTGCCCTCGATCGCGGACACACACACCGTCTCCCAACCGCGTCTGGCGGACAGGAAGGCGCTCTCTCCGGTGTCGTCGGCGAGGGCGCGCAGCAGATCGTCGGCCACCGGTGCGGCGTCGTAGCGGCTGGTCGACACCGAGCCGAGCAGGTAGATCTCCGGACCCAGAAACCACAGCCCGGTGCCGGCTTCCCGGTCGATCAGGCCTTGCTCGGCGAGTGCGGTGAGCATGCGGTGCGTGGTGGCCCGCGGGATGTCGGTGGCGCGGGCGACGGCCGTCGTCGTGACGCCGCCGCGTTCACGACCGACGGCGCGCAGGATCGCGGCGACCCGGGTGATCACCGGCGTACCGAGCTCGGTCATGGTCCGACAATAGCGTTCACTGAGTGGACGTCGATAGCCCCGACCGTCCCGTCGAGCGAGCAGTTCGGAGACGAATGACGGCAAACCTTGTGGCAGGAGGCGGCAAGATGATGTTCTGGTGGCGGCCGAAGACGCGTTCGGTGAGCGAACGCCTACAACAGGAAGTTGCGTACTGATGTCCAGTAAGCAGGTCAAGGACGTCCATGAGGCGATCGCCGGGATCGCGAGCGGATCGTCGCTCGCCGTGGGTGGTTTCGGGTTGTGCGGGATACCCGATGCCCTCATCGAGGCGCTGGCCGAGTCGGGCGTGGACAACCTCGAGGTCTACTCCAACAACTGCGGTGTCGACGGCGTGGGTCTCGGGGTGCTGCTCGGGCTCGGCCGGATCCGGCGGGTCACCGCGTCCTATGTCGGGGAGAACAAGGAGTTCGCCCGGCAGTACCTGTCCGGCGAACTCGAGGTGGAACTGACCCCGCAAGGCACCCTCGCCGAACGCCTCCGCGCCGGCGGCGCCGGCATCCCCGCGTTCTATACGCCCGCCGGAGTGGGCACGCCGGTGGCCGATGGTGGTCTGCCGTGGCGCTACGCCGCCGATGGTTCCGTCGCGGTGGCCTCACCGCCGAAGGAGACGCGCGAATTCGACGGCCGCCGGTATGTCCTGGAAACCGGCATCCGGACCGATTTCGCATTGGTGCATGCCGCAGTGGGGGATACCCAGGGCAACCTGGTCTTCGACAAGACCGCGATGAACTTCAATCCGCTGGCCGGGATGGCCGGCCGGGTGACGATCGCCCAGGTGGAACGGCTCGTCGCACCGGGCGAACTCGACCCCGAGGGCATTCACCTGCCGGGGGTCTTCGTCCAGCACATCGTCGAGACCGGACCGCAGGACGTCCGGATCGAGAAACGCACCGTCCGCGATGAGGCAGGAGTGAACGCATGACCGAGCCACAGACCGTCAAGGGATGGACCCGGCCGCAGATGGCGGCACGGGTCGCCAGTGAATTGCGCGACGGGGAATACGTCAACCTCGGGATCGGCCTGCCGACCCTGGTGCCGGGTTTCCTGGACCCGTCCGTCCGGGTCACCCTGCACTCGGAGAACGGCATTCTGGGCACTGGCCCGTATCCCCTTGAGGCTGAGGTGGATTCGAATCTCATCAACGCCGGCAAGGAAACGGTGACTGTCCTGCCCGGTGCGGCATTCTTCGATTCGGCGTTGTCATTCGGGATGATCCGCGGCGGGCACATCGATGTCGCCGTGCTCGGCGGGATGGAAGTGTCGCGGTTCGGCGATCTGGCCAACTGGATGGTGCCCGGCAAGATGGTCAAGGGCATGGGCGGGGCCATGGACCTGGTCCATGGCGCGGCGCGGGTGATCGTCCTGATGGAACACACCGACCGGCAGGGTAATCCGAAGATCCTCTCGGAATGCACCCTGCCGCTGACCGGCGAGCGGGTCGTGCACCGCATCGTCACCGATCTTGCGGTCATCGATATCCCCGGCGACGGCGAATTGGTGCTCGTCGAGACCGCGCCGGGCGTCACTGTCGACGACGTCCGCGCCGCGACGGGTGCGCCACTCACGCAGCGTTGAACCTGACCAGGTCCACGCTCAACCCGCACTCGATGACGCTGACCGTCCTGATCGGCGGCCCCGGCAGCGGCGGGGCGGTCGATCGGTAGACGGCCCCGGTGGGAGTGGTGAACTCGGCTGTATGCGCACCGTCGACCTCCTCGGTGCGCACCGACCAGCCCGGCGCCTCCTTGGCGTAGTTGCCGGCCTCGCACAGCCCGAGCCCGTTCAGTGCGCTCGTCGGGCCGTGCCTACGTCGGGGAACCGCATGGTCGTGGTGCCGAATCGGTGCATCGCAGTACGGAGTTCGGCATGTTCGGTCGCGAAGCTCCAACAATGTAGACAGGCCCTTCGGGAACAGCTGCGCCCGCGACTCCATCGCCACCAGCTGGCCGGACTGCGGGTGCCGGTACAACCGCCGGAGTGTCGATTTCAGTTCCGGGTCGGCCGCGCCGCCGGTGAGAGTGCGTGCGAAACCGGCCGGAATAGGACCGTAATCGGCCAACCAGGCGGGCGACTCATCGTCGCCGGCCAGGGTCGTATCGGCCATCACCAAGTTCAGTGTCATCGGTACGGGTTGTTCTGCAGGGCGGCCGGTGGTCCGTTCGACGAGGGTGTCGGCCATGATCTGCCCGCGCGAGCGGTCGTCGAAGGTGGTGTCGGCGGCGCGCTTCAACGCGGCATACACCGCGACACCCTGGGCGACGGGCAGCAGCGCCGTCACATAGGCCATCGTGTCCGGTGCGGGGCGGATCGTCACGCAGCGGTCCTTGGCGGCTTTGGCGGACCGTGCGACCACCGCCTCGACGTCCAGCCTTGTGACGATGGCCTTGGCCTCGGCCGCCACCCGCTTGTCGCCCCAGCCCTCCAGCCGGGAAGGATCGGCACAGAGTTCGGCATCGAGCTGGCGGCGGTGATCGACACTCAGGCAGGCGGATTCGCGCACGATCAGGGTTGCCCGCCATTCCGAGAGGTGTCCGCGTTCCAGCGCGGCGAGGGTATGTGGCATCTCGTGGACCAACGCGCGGGCCATCCCGAGATGGGTGCCGCCGCGTACCGGCGCCTCATGGCGGGCCAACGCGACTTCGGCGGCCAGACCGCGCCCGCGTTTCGCCGCGGGCACTCCGGCGATAGCCTCGGCGGCGCGCCGCTTGGCTGACCACAACGCGGTGGCCCGGGCCTGCGCCGCCGCGGCCGCCGACTTGAGTCGCTCGAAACGCTCGATATCGGCCCGGAGCTCCGCCTCACCGGCACCGGGATCGATATCGAACATACTTGCGACTCCTCACGTTTTCATGGGTAGTCGAGGGTGTAATCCGCCGATGCAGAGGTAGATCATCGAGCTCAGTGCTCGGGCGGAGTGATGGCCGTAGCCGCGTGCGTTGATGAGGCGGGTTCGGGCGTTGATGCCTTCGTTGAGGGCGTTGGATATGCCGAGTTCCACGGCGGAGATGATCGCTTCGAAGTGTTCTTGTAGACGTTTGCCGAGTTCAATGAATGCGGGAATGCGGCTTCGTTTGGCGGC